>JAVCCK010000029.1 GCA_030765525.1 Candidatus Lernaella stagnicola | reverse complement strand
TCGTGATCCCGCGTTCCCGCTCTTCCGGGGCTTTATCGATGTTTTCGAAGGACACATAGTCCGCCAAACCCTTCGCCGCCAGCGTCTTGGTAATCGCCGCCGTCAGCGTTGTCTTGCCGTGATCGATATGACCAATCGTCCCAATGTTTACGTGTGGCTTCGTGCGCTCAAATTTCGCCTTCGCCATGATGCCCTCCGGATTCCTCTAAATAGCGTTTGTTTCTTTCGTCTATTTCCTTGCAATGAGTTACGCCAAGTCGCGGATGCCAAAGTCGCCTATCGTTACCAACCGGCTGGAACCGCAGGCCGCTCGGTGAAGGGAAAGCGGGAAACGGGATTCGAACCCGCGACCCTCAGCTTGGAAGGCTGATGCTCTAGCCAACTGAGCTATTCCCGCACGCCGTTGCAAAGCCCATGAGGTTCCTACCGCGCTAATCGCGTCCCTCATGCATGCTTTTGGCGAGAGGTGGATTCGAACCACCGTAGGCTACTGCCAGCGGATTTACAGTCCGCCCCCTTTGGCCACTCGGGTATCTCGCCAAATGCTGCACGGTCTACTTGAAAAAGAACTTCCCTCGCGCCTTCAGGGAAAGCTGGCGATGGGACTTGAACCCGCAACCTGCGCATTACAAGTGCGCTGCTCTACCAGTTGAGCTACGCCAGCATACAGGCCTCGCCCCCTCGCATGTCGAGGGCCCGAAATTATAGACAAATCCCGACGCCAGTCAAGGCCTTTTTCATAAAAAATTTCCGTAGGTTTGCTGAATCGCCCGTCCGGTCGAACGTAGGCGATAATAACTACCTATCCCGGGGACGGCCCGGCTGGGCGTCCCCAAACCGAGCGCCGCCTATTCTTCCAGGTCGTCCCGGTGAAAAATCGTGGTTTCCGCGGTCGCCTGGAAATCGCCGGGCCGTAAGAAGACCCTAAGCTCTCCGATGCGGAATTCCTGATCCATCGTGATTTCGACCCGACTACTCACGCGCTCGCCGTTGACGATCACGCCGTTGGCGCTGCCCAGATCCTCCACCTCGACGTAATTCGGCTTGATGTAAAGCAAGCAGTGAGTGCGACTCACGCTCGCATCGATCAGCACGACATCGTTTTCCGGATTGCGGCCAATCGAATGCGTGCCCTCGCGCAGAAGAAACGTCATCGGGTTTTTGTCGTCCCGCCGTACTTCCAATTTGTACATCACCACCACCCCTAGCTAAGAGTTCAACCGGTTTCCGACTATCGAGAAGTCGAAAATACCGATTGTGGCGGCTTTCCTCAAGCGCTTTATTTGCAGCAGATGCACAGCCCGTCGGCGCAATCGCCGTCGTAGTAGTATTCTGGGCAAATCACGCCGCATTCGGCAATGCTGTAACCCAGCCCGGCGCCCGATTCGTCCGTCAGACCCAGTTCCTCGCAATACGCCTCGGCCAAGGGGCGCGCTTCATCGACACAATTCGGTTCGCTTGTGTCGTTGTCGTCGTCGTCACCGCTGTCGTCATCGTCATCGTCGTCACCGCAGGCGAACATCGCCACCAACAACGCGATTACGACAACTACCATCATCCACCACATTGCTCGTATCTTCATGGGGCCTCCTCTGCTTCGCCGTGAAGCTTCGTGGACAGGTGTCAAACCGCCGCTTTTTAACATGAAACCGTCGTCGAAGCCAATCACACGAGGCAAACTGCTTTTTATTTCACATCCCGCGAACGAGGCGGTCGGCGAGCGGTTCGCCGAAAGACAGGGCTGCAACCTTGGCCGCGGCGGCCTCCACATCGTAGAGTGCGCGGCGAAATTCGATGATCGCCTCATCGATAATCGCGTAGGGGGCACCGGGAACGCCGTCCCGCGGCTGCCCGCTGCCTCCGGGATTGATCAGGTAACGGCCACCGTCTCGGGTATCTAACTTATCCTCAAAACCGCACAACGCGATGCCGTTGCCGCCGTGCACGCTGCGGTACACCGCCCGGCGATGCGTGTGGCCAAATAACACGACCCGCGGCTCCACCAGACTTCGCATCAAGCGAAAATTGCTCTCGACCGCCATGCGGCTCAGGATGTACTCGTCGCGGTCGCGCAGCGACCCGTGTACGATCCATATCTGCGGTGTGATTTTCCCTTGCGTGGGTAGATTCGCCAGCCACCGGCGCGCGTCGTCATCAAGGGCC
This sequence comes from Candidatus Lernaella stagnicola, assembly GCA_030765525.1. Taxonomy (NCBI): domain Bacteria; phylum Candidatus Lernaellota; class Candidatus Lernaellaia; order Candidatus Lernaellales; family Candidatus Lernaellaceae; genus Candidatus Lernaella; species Candidatus Lernaella stagnicola. Next base: position 41,520 of record JAVCCK010000029.1, on the reverse strand, counting down.
TGCCGCGTCCAAAGGATGGCCTCGGTAGCCACCGGGTTGAAATCCACCGGTTCTTCCCCACCCCCGGCGACGCCGTCGTGGTTGCCCTGAATGCACATCATGTCCATCTCACGAACCAGGTCCACGCACTCTTGCGGCTCGGCGTAGTATCCCACCACGTCGCCGAGGCACACGTAACGGTCCGGCTTAAGAGCCTCGGTTTCCTTTACGATTGCCTTCAACGCGTCGTAATTCGCGTGAATGTCGGAGATCACGACGACACGCATCGTTCCTTGTTCCTTCCTCTAATCGCTATCTACCTGATCGTCCTCCATGGACTTCATCATCAACAGCGCGTCTTTTCTCGGACCATAATAATCATCGATCTGTAAAATGGTGCTGTAGCCGTGCTTTTGGTACAGGCCCAACGCTTCGTAGTTTTCCACGAATACCTGTAGGAACATCGCCGACGGCCGAAACACCGCGAGCTTTTCTTCCGCCCGTTCCAAAAGGTAGGAACCGATACCGCGACGCCGCCACTCCGGGTGAACATCGAGGGTGACGATCAGCCCGACGTCGTCTTCGGCGTTGACGTTGGCAATCACGAAGCCGACCATTCGGCCCTCAGACTCCGCGAGCAAGAAGACCTCCGCGCGCCGCGCCAAGACGTCGAACATCTCACGACCGAAGGCGATTTCGGACTCGAAGCAAACCTGGTCGAGGTCGAAACAGGCCGCCGCGTCGACCGCTTCCGCCGGCCGCAGCGTGACGTCGGCTGTCATGATACGTGCCGCCGTACGTAGTCGCCGTCGACAACCACGACTTCGCCCTCGTGTTCCGGCGCTTCGAAGGACAACTCGGCCAAGATGTCTTCGACGATGGCGCGCAGCCCGCGGGCGCCGATCTTGCGGCGGCGGGTTTCGCGAACAATGGCTTCGCGGCCCGTCTGCGTGATTTGCAGCTTGATGTCCTCGTGACGAAACAGCTCCTGGTACTCGCGCCAAATGGCGTCCGGCGGGTCGGTGAGGATCAAGCCGAGTTCGTTGTCGGTCAGATCGCCGAGTTCGACCACGATCGGCAGGCGTCCCAACAACTCGGGCAGCAGGCCGTAATCCTCCAGATCGCGCGTGCCGACCCTCCCCTGTTCGCCCTGCCCCGCCGGGCTGGTGAACCCCACCTGCTGCTTCCCGCGACCGCGCCCCAAATCGGCAAACGTGCCGGCGCAAATAAACAGGATGTTGGACACGTCGATCTGCACGAAATCATGCTTGTTCCAGTGCTGCGTCACGTTAAGCGGCACGAAGACCTCGTTCGCCTCCAGCAGTTTCAAGATCGCTTGCTGGACACCCTCGCCGCCGATGTCACGCGCCCCGGCGCCGGTACGGGCACCCTGGCTGCGACGCGCGATTTTGTCGATCTCGTCCACGAAGACGATGCCTCGCTCCGTGTTCTCCACGTCACCGCCGGTCTTGAATAGCAACTCGGCCACCATCACCTCGACGTCTTTGCCGTAGTAGCCGGCCTCGGTGTATTCGGTCGCGTTGACCACGGTGAGAGGCACGTCAAGGACCCTGGCCAGTTGCCTGGCAATATGCGTTTTGCCCGAGCCGGTGGGGCCGATCAGCAGCATGTTGCTTTTGCGGATCAAGCTGTGCGGCGCGGCCGCCACGCGCTTCTGGTGGTTGTACGCCGCCACGGCCACGGCGCGCTTCGCCGCTTCCTGACCGATGACGTACCGATCCAGCAGAGCGTAAATCTCCCGTGGGGGCATGATTGTGCGTTTGGTAATTCGTTCCACCATGGCGTTACTTCAACTGATCTTCCAGAAAACCGGTAAGCGCGTCTTCGTCCATTTTCGGTTCCGGTGTCGGGGTCGGCGTCGGAGTCGGCGTCGGCTTGGGTGTCGGGGTCGGGGTCGGCGTGACCTCCGGAGTATCCTCGTCGGTTTGGAGCAGGCCCTTGATCTTCTCGAGCGGCTCGTCCCACGGCTGCGGCGTATCTTCCCCGCCCATATCTTGACGGATGACCTGTTCCACGTCGTCGGGCGCCGTCGGCATTTGCTTTTCCCCGAAAGGCTGCCACTCGAATTGATGCATGCCCACCGCCAAGATGATCACCACCGTGGCCGTCAGCAACAGCAGCCGCCAGATAACGGCCAGCGGCATGTTATTCGGATACGCCTTCATCCTCCTCCTCTTCGGGCATCGACAGCAGCAGATCGAGTTGCTGGTCCGTCTCGTCGGGCTCCGGCCGAACTTTGTCGGCCTTTTTCTTCTCCGTTTGCCGTTCGACCTGCCGGGCCAAACGAGCCATTTCCTTGAAAATACGTGATCCCTTCACCATGGCCAAGACGGCGAATATCGTGCCCCCGCCGCGATCGTCGTACCGCACTTCGGCCAAGGCCGCGGCAAGAATGTCTTCCAGATAGACAGCCCGAATTCCCAGAAGTTGCAGCTCGCCTTCGGCTTCGGCGGCCAACGAGGGGCTGCGTTTGGAATAGAAAATCACCTTATCCGGAGGCTGGTCGAGACCGAATTGCGTTTGGGCCTGCGCCAGCCGTTCGGGCGCGAAGGCACGATCGAGCAAATGGCGGTCGGTTTGCAGGTGATTGCGAATCAGGCTGGGCGTCAAATACGCCCCGGTGTGCCACCAACCGCGCACGACGCCGAACACCGCCGGTTCGTTGGTGGTGGTCTTGACGCCGAACACGTCGACCATATCGTCGTCGCCTAGATTCACGTCGATGGCGGCGAAATACCCCTGTCGCTCCAAATGCCATTTGGCCAGTTGCCGGTCGAACATGGTCCCTCCCCTGTCTTGATGGCAATGTAGCGCCGGATAGGCGTCGTGAGCAAGGTGGCGACCGGAAAAGTTTATACATTGGACCCGCTGCCGGGCCATCGCGCTTCTATTAACTGAGGAAGGCGGAAACGCCGATCCATCGACGTCCCGCCTTTATGGGGGATACAGGGCTGCCGGGAATGCAACCCGGTTCGGATTTGGCTTTTCCAAGCCGACGACGTTGCCGGGAGGGCAAGGAGTTCCGCAATCACCCGCGCCGTCTCGCAATCAATCAACCAAGAACAGGAGTAATTTCACTTCTCGGGAGTCCCGCCGGAAATCGTCCATCGTTTTCCGATTGTGACCTCCCGGATTGCGTCTCGAACACTGTCTATTTAAGCAATCAAAAGCCGTGCCAACCAACGACCCCGGCGCGCCGTTTGAACGATCATTCACCGCCAAGTTCTTGAAAAGAAAACGTGCCTACAACACTTCGGACCGGAAACGCGTCGAAGCGAAAACTCCCCAATCCACTTGGCAAGGCACTTTGAGTGTCGCCGGCGCAAAGGTTTCATGTAAAAGCTTGCACAAGGTGTGAAAAGTTTGCGTGCCCCGCCTACCCCTTGATTTGCGCGGGAGCCGCGGCGACACTTAAGCATCGACACAGCCGCTATCCGAGGAGCGAACTATGAAACGAAGCGCATTTCTTATCGCCGCCCTGCTCACGCTGCTCCTGTTCTCTGTCGGATGCTTTTCGGGCAATGAATTGAACTTACTGCCCGACCAGAACCAGCCGCTTTCTACGCGTCTGGTGCGTGCACCGGCAAGCAAGAGCACCGACGACCGCATACTCATTCTCGATATCGAGGGTGTCTTGGTCGAATACGGCCGACCCGGCTGGCTGCGTGATAAGGAACCAACCACCGCCATCGTCCGGCGCAAGCTGGAGAAAGCCGAACGCGACGAACGCGTCAAGGCGGTTGTCCTGCGTGTCAATTCGCCCGGCGGCACCGTGACGGCCTCGGATATCATCTACCGCGAGTTGTTGCGATTCCAACAAAAGACGAAAATTCCCATCGTGGCTTCTTTCATGGGCGTGGCGGCATCGGGCGGGTATTACGTTAGTTGTCCCGCCGACACCATTGTCGCCCATCCCACGAGTATCACCGGAAGTATCGGTGTGATCATGCACTCGTTCGGCTTCCACGGCCTATTCGAAAAAATCGGGGTGGAAAGCCGCGTGATCAAAGCCGGCTCGATGAAGGACGTGGGCAATCCCTTTGACGAAATGACCCCCGAAGAACGCGAAGTGCTGCAGAAAATCGTCGACAACGCCTACGCGCGTTTCGTCGATGTCGTGGACAAGGGCCGACCGAATCTCACGCGCGAACAAGTGTTGAAACTCGCCGACGGCCGCGTGCTCCACGCCCAAGATGCGAAGAAGCTCGGCCTCGTCGACCAAATCGGCGACCTGGAAGACGCCATCGAAGAGGCTAAGCGCTTGGCGAAAATTAGCGACGCGGGTGTCATCTTGTACTCGACGAGCAAACGGCCGGAGCAAAACATCTACAGCCTCACCCGGGCCGAAACTCCGGAAATCGGGGCCGATCTTTCCGTGATTGATTACGAGAAGCTCATGGACCTGGCGCAGCCGCGCTTGATGTACATGTGGATGGGCTTCTGAAAGGGGCAAGTTCATGTCGTTGCGTACGGGGATATGTCTCACGATGGCCGTTCTCGCGCTGGGAATCTGGTTGGCGGCTTGCGGCGGCGGTGATGCCAAAGAAATAGGCGCCAATTCGAATTGGAGCGAAGACCCGCCCACGGGCGACGTGTCGGATTGCGATCGCTACTGCACGCGCTACGGATTGGACGATTGGTACGGGTGCTTCAACGATTACGCGGTTTGCCAAGACAACTGCAACGATGCCGATTGCGTCGCCAACGACTGCACCCCGTCTTACAAGAGCTGCCAAAAACAAGTCGACGCGCGTTTGGTCTATTGCGCCGACCAGTGTGAATCATGCCTCGTGGATACGCTGGAATGCCTCGACGATTGCAGCGTCCTGGATAACGCCTGTCTCGAAGGATGCTACCAAACCCTGTACACGTGCCACGACTGGAATTATACCTGTCGCACGCAATGCAATTTCTTGTTGGGCAGTTGCCTCGAATCGACGCTTTCACCGCTCGGCGAAATCGGCTGCCAGAGCGATTATGTCGAGTGTCTGCTGCCGTGCCGGCAATAGAAAAAGGGAATCAGGCCAAGTACAAACCCACCAGCCACAGCACGTAGCCGCCCGCGAACACCGCCGCCCAGACGGCCGCCGGGCGTGCGTGGAGTTTGCCCTTCGGGCTCAAGCCGCGCCAGATGAAACCGACGGCGCCTCCCAGCCAAACGGCAAAACCCAACAGCGCCAGCATCGACCATGACCGCCGGGGGTCGTGACTGCGTTGCAGGATTTCCAGATGCCTCGCCTGCTCGGTCGGGTCGCCTTTCTGTAGCGCGACCAGCGCCGCGATGCGCTCCTCCGCGTGGCGGATAGTCTCTTTGTATGGCTGATACAACCCGCGCGCCGCATACAGCCCGCTACGCAAGACGCGCCAGATGTGCAGCGCGCCCTCTTGATCGCCCGCGGTTTCCCGACGCCCGGCCATGGCGCTTAAATGCGACACGGCGGCTTCGACATCCGGGCTGCCCGGCCAGTACATGTGCAACGTGCGATCGTAGAAGCCCACGGCCGTGTCTTCGTTGCCTTCGGCCAACAAGCGATCCGCCGTCCGCCGGGCGGCGTGGCCGCTGATGACGACTCGCACCCCGGCCATCAATACGATCAACACGACCACCGCGGCAACAAAAATTGCTTTACGCGCCACTTCCCTCTCCTGCGTAAGGTGCCCCGATCATAACGAATTCCCCGTCGAGCGACCAGCGACTCGTTGTGACAACTCGACATTCCCGGACGCGCCCCTATAATGTGCGGGCCAAGAGGAGGCTAGGTTTGCTAATACAGTTCGGCATTTTCATCGGTGGATTGATCGCCCTGGCTCTCGGTGCCGAGATCCTCGTCTATGGCGGCTTGAAAATCGCCCGCGTTTTCAAGCTATCGCCCTTGCTGGTGGGCTTGACGATTCTCGCCTACGGCACCTCGTTGCCGGAACTGGTCGTATCCGTGCTCGCCGCCGTCAAAGGGTCGGCGCCGATCGCGTTGGGCAACGCCGTGGGGTCCAACCTGCTCAACACCGGCTTGATTTTGGGCATCGCCGCTCTGATCTTCCCGCTGGCCGCCACGCCCAGTCTCTTTCGCCGCGACCTGCCCTTGCACCTGTTGGTGGTCGTACTTTTCGGCCTTCTGGCCTTCGACGGCCGCATTGATCTCTACGACGGAACGCTTTTCCTGCTCGCGATGTGTTCCTATCTCAGCCTCACGGTGTGGAACGGCTTGCGCCATCCCGAGGACGTGCCCGAGTTGCCCGAAGGCGAAACGAAGCCGAAAGAATCCTGGTGGATCGCCGTGATTCTCATCTTCGCTGGTAGCGTGGGCCTCTTTTTCGGCGCCAACTGGATGGTCGACGCGGCGATCAACATCGCCCGCGAACTTAACATCGCCGAGCGCGTCATCGGCACCACGATCGTCGCCCTCGGTACCAGCCTGCCCGAATTGGCCACAACCATTGCCGCGGCGCGGCGCAACGAAAGCAGCCTGGTGCTGGGCAACCTGATCGGTTCGAACATTTTCAATTTGCTGCTGATCGTCGGCACGGCGGGCGTCATCGCTCCGTTTTCGTTCAACGAGGCGGACGCCCGCGTCGACTTCCTGTTCCTAATCGCCAATGCCGTGATGCTTTTTTGCCTGTTTAGATTCCGCGAGCCGCGAACGATGGAACGACCGGCCGGTTCGTTGTTGATCATTGTCTATGCCTTATTCCTCGCACTCCTGTTCTTCCGTATTTAACGCTCGAGAATTCTGACTTGACGAGCGCCCGGCGCGGGGCGAAAGTCTGTATGGTATGCGATAAGAAAAACACTCGATGGAGTACCAGCCGTGATAAAGCAACTTTTTCTATCGATTCTCTTCGTGTTGATGGTCGTCTTGGCCGTAGGCCTCGTGGCCTGTGATGATGACGACGATGATGACAACGACGTCACCGACGACGACGATAACAACGACGACAATGACCATAACGACGATAACGACGACAACGACACCGTCGATGACGACGATGACGACGATAACGACACCGTCGATGACGACGACGACACCGTCGATGACGACGATGACGACGATGACGACGACGACACGCCGTCCATTCAAGATTGCGAACCCTACGGATACGGCGAGGCTCCGAACATCATCCGCGGGCCCTACTTGCAGCACGTGACGCGCAATTCCATGCGTATCGTCTGGGAGACCGACGCGCCGGGTAATAGCATCGTCCGCTTCGGGCCGACCGAGGACCTGGGTTACTACCAGTGCGATCTGGAAGAAAAAACCCATCACGAAATCCGCGTCGCCAAGCTCTCACCCGACACGCGTTACCATTACGTCGTGCGTTCCCACGGTGCCGAAGCCGAGATGAGCACTTTGAACACCGCGGTCGAAGCCGACACGCCCTTTACCTTCGCGATCCTCGGTGACAACCGTTCGGACCCGGTTACCTACCGGGAAGTTGTGGAGGGCATCATCGAAACGGCGCCGAACTTCGTTTTCAACGTAGGCGATATCGTGGCCGATGGTTGGCAGTTCGACCACTATGACGCTCAGTTTTTCGGACCGGCCGCCGACTTGATGGCCGACACGCCGGTGTACGTCTCGATCGGCAACCACGAGAGCGAGTCCATCTACTACTATCACCTACTCTCACTACCGGGCGGGGAGAGCTTCTATACTTTCAACTACGGCGACGCCCGCTTCATTTCGCTGAACACGAACCGCCTGTATGTGCAAGGCAGTAAGCAGTACCGCTGGTTCGAAGAACAATTGCAGCGGGCCAACGATGACGGCGTGGAGTGGATTTTTGTCTTCTCACACCATCCGGCGTGGTCCGAAGGGTGGGACAGCCCCGGCTATCGCGGCGAAATTCTCATGCGGATGTCGGTCGTACCGCTCATGGAACAGTATGGCGTCGATGTCTTCTTCGCGGGCCACACACACGATTACGAACGCGGCGAGAAAAACGGCGTCGTGCACATTATCACCGGCGGCGGCGGCTCGGCGCTTGATCAGCAGTTCTACGACTTCGACCACATCACCGTGTACGAAACGCGGTACCACTTCATTAAGGCCGATATCGTCGGCAAGACGGCTTCCTTCGAGGCCATGGACCCCGACGGCACCGTGTTCGACACTTGGGTGATGACGCACTGAGGCAGTAGACGGCGTCAGTCGATCCTTTGCAGGCCGTAAGGCGGCGCGGCGTTGACCAGCACGCCGGGCCGGCATTTCAGGTAGGCGGACGTAAATTCTTCGCCATCCTTCTCGGCCGAAATCACATAATCGCCCGGCGGCACATTGATGAAAATAACGCCGCCGTCTCCCGTCGTCTCGGTTAGCCAACGCAGGGGAAGATCAATAATCGGCCAACCCGGTATCTCCACAATCATGAAATAAAATGGGCCCCGGTCCGGCGGCAGCGGCGGATCGATAAACACCTGCGCGCCCTCTATGCCCTGCGACCAGGGGTTGCCGCCCGGTTCGGTCACGGTCGAAGCAATCTGGCATTTGTCCGGATCGATTACCTCGAAAAGCAACAGCGACATCGCCCACGTCAACGCCGTCGGCGGCACTTGAAACGCGACGTCGCCGATGCCGTCTTTACCGGGTAGCAGCGTGGCGGTTTGGGTCGGGAAGAAATCGGGTGCTTCCAGCACGAACGTCGTGGGCTCATCAACCGGCACATCGTGAAACGTGAAGCGACCGCTCTGGTTGGTGTAGACGGGCCGCTCGTTCGGATGCTCGAGGATCCGCAACGCCGCGTCGGGCAGCATCGTGAAACTCCAATCGAAACGATAAGCCGCGCCGGAAACCGTGGTGACTTCGATGGCATCCACCGACAGCGCGCGGTCGGAATGCCCCCACAACACGCCGTCGCCCGGGTCGCCGCACGCGGTGAAAAGGATGATTCCTAAAAGCAGTGGAAGCCAAGCGATTCGCATCGTTTCCTATCCACGTGGTTGATTCGCGCCCGCGATGCGAACGGCTGTTAGTACGCGGCCACGCTTACTCGCTCCGGGCAAACGTGTACACGAAGCCATCGGAGACGATGGCGAAGGTAGTGCCGATTTCGAAGAAGGACGCGTCGATGCGGCGGCCGAGTTTTTGCTGCCCCACCATCTTGCCGTCCTTGTCCAGAAAACGCGCGACGTAGAAATGAACGCGGTCGCCCGGACAACGCAGCAACAAGCCGACGACTCCCGCCCCCTGGACATAGCGCGAGAGTTCCACTTCCATCTCGCCGCAATGCCCCGCCGGTTGGTCGGCGACGTGATGGGCCCAACGCTCCTCGTAGCTTTTCAAGTCGATGGCCTGCACCTGCGCGCCTTCTTTCCGGTTTACCAGCAAGAACATCAACCCCGCCCCGCGGTCCGCGCCGATATAGCGCACGGGACCGCCGGTCTTGAAGGTCTTGACGTTCTCGCCGTCCGGAGCGTGCAGATACAACGTATCCCCGGCCGTGACGATCAGCAGCTTTTCTTGAGGTAGGAAATACAGCGACCCTTCCGGCGCGTCCTGTGCCTGCCAGCGCCGCTCGCCGGCCGCGTCGTACACCCGCAGCACGCTGCCTTCGCTCGTCCGGGCGAGCACTGCCACCGAACCGCGATCGCCCACCGTGAGGTTTTGCACGTCGACCAACTTGATTTCCTTGATCACGTGCAGCAGGTGATCGCTAAAAGTCACCGTGAAGGACGGCCCCGTTTTCTGCACCGCAATCACGCGACCCTTGGGTCCCAGAAAATACCGCCCGCTGGTGAATTTCCGGTCCACCAGCGTATAGCCGTCGCGGTCGCGCACGGTGTAGAGGGCCGAGTCGTCCTGGTTCAAGCCGCAGCAGGTCACTAGTTGGACCACTTGGCCGTCCGGCAACTCCATGCGTCGCGACGATTCCAGCGGATACCCGACGCCCACCGCTTGCCGCTTTTCAACCATCACCACTTTCGCGGCTAACGCGGTAGTGATCCAGATCAAGCTGAGTAGCAGGGCCCATGTCAGTTTGCGCAAGGCGGCCTCCGTAGTTCCGGCACCGCGGAATGGTATCACGAACCGGGCTGCTTTTCACGCGGCGCCGCAACAGTCATCATCATCCTCATCCACGACCCCGCGCATCGAATCTTCACCATCGATGGGGAACGAATCGTCGTCGCCCCCGGTCGTGTCGTCATCGTCGTCCGCCGGCAGGTCGCTTTCCGTGCAACCGTCGAGTCCCACGTACAAACGCCCGCCTGCGGTGAAGCACAAGTCGGCGGCGCGAATCTCCCGATCCCAACCGATCGCCGCCTCCTGCTTGGTGTGATAGATGACTTTCGCCCGACCGCCCGGATCCTCGACCACGCAATGATGCCCGGGACCATAGATGCCCGCCGCGTCGTCGCGGTGAAAGATCGGGTTGAGAGCGTACTCGACGAAATCGCCCAGCGGCCCGCCCGCCGTCGCGTACCCAATGGCGTAATCGGGCCGGTCGGCGCCGTAGCCGCTGTACATGAGGTAATACCCGCCGTCGTGCTTGACCATCCACGGCGCTTCGGTGACAAACAGCTCCCAATTGAAAATCCCCGGCTCGACCAGAATCGGGTGATCGGCCTCGGCCAGGGTTGTCATGCTCGTCATTTCCACGCCGCGCACCACCGAGAACGGCGCGTATCCCGCGTAGTAGAAATAGCGCCGGCCGTCCTCGTCGAGAAATACGTGCCCGTCGATCGCCAAGCCTTGCACGCCGCCGTAGCCGTCACCGACGAAGGGGTGATCGTAAACATCGACGAAGGGCCCGGCGGGGCTTTGGCTCACCGCGACGCCGATATGCATGTTCGCCGAATAGTAGAGGTAGAATTGTTCGCCGTCGGTGTGCACTTCCGGCGCCCACAACTTGCCGTCGTTCCAGGCGCCAGCTTCCCCGGCGCTAAAGATCACACCGCCGTATTCCCAGGTCAGCAAATCGGTGCTGGTCCACGTTTCGAATTCGTCCCAACTCGTCGTGACGTAAAGGTAGTAGACGCCGTCCACCTGCAGCACCATCGGATCGGCCGCGGCGTCGTTGTTCGGCAAATCGAAGGGCGGCGCCACCCCGGCCCAACCCGGCGCGACCGTGGCAAGCAGACATCCGCAAACAAAGACAAACAGGCGCATGGCTTTCATTGATACAACTCCATCGCGGATCGTCGCTGTCGCCAGATAATCACCCCACGATCGTCGTAGATGCGCTCGAATCGCGATTCGTTGACGCTCGCCGGGAAGTTTTTCTTTTCCTCCAGACTCATCGGCCAACGACAATACGGCAGTTTCGTATCGAAGAATATGTACTGCACCGTCGGCGGCTGCCGCGGGATCAAATACACCTTCTGCCGGTTGAGCAGGTGCGGCACGATGCACGTGTTAGCCGCCACGCCCGCGTCCGGCGGTATGAACTGCTCGATCAGCATCCGCACGTGTTTCTTATGCGGGGTCATCCGGTACGAGCGCATGCGATAGAGATCGCTTTTGCCGTAAAACAGCAGCGAAGCGACCACCAACAGCACGGCGACCGCCGTGCGCGACTTCCACCAGCGCGGCGCTTCGATTTCTCCCACCGCCAGCCACGCCTCCACGCGCGCCAAGCCGAGAATCAACGCGTAATACACAAAGGGAAGGACCAGGCTGATATCGTGATGCTCGATCGTCAGCTTGTTCGTGCCCCCGGACAACGCCAGGTAAGCGAAAACCGGCACGACCGGCAGCAGCATCCACGGAGCCAACACGGGCAAAAAGCCGAGCGGTCCCAGCAATTGCCAGACGTACAAGAGGGTATGCCGGTTGAGAAGTTCACCCCAAAATACTGCCGGTCGCTGGATGGGCGAAAGTAGAATCGCGACGGTTGAATCACCCAGATAGTCAAACTGATCCATCGCCAGCTTCTCGACGCCCAACCAGTGCGGCACGAAATGCACGACCAGAACGAAATACACCGCGGCCGCCGCCGCCACCAGGGCGCCCACCCGCCGCCGCTTGTGCATCACCAGCGCGATGCCGAAACAGAACACCGGCAGAGCGACCGTCTCCTTAGTAAACAGAGCCAAACCGAGAAACGCCGCGAACCATCGCCACCGCTCCTGCTCCAGCGCCACCAGGGCCGCCAACAGCAGCGGCACCGCCAACACCACGTGGTGGTAATCCCACAGGCCGATGTGCCGGTAGGGGAAATACGACACGAAGGCGATGAGCACCGCGACCTGCAATACCTCCGAACGCAGCAGGCGGCGGGCCAGCAACGTCAACGGCACAATGGCCAACGCCAGGGCCACCGTCTGGATGATCAGCAGCGTCACCGGCGACTCCCACAGCGCTAAGAAGGGAAGCAGCAAAAAAAAGATCGGCTGAATGTGAATCGCAAAACCGCTGACCTCACCGGCCAGCACCGAATAGTGGAAGTGGCCGTGCAGGGTTTTCCACAGCGGCTCGTACATCACGCCCAGATCGTACGCGTGGGATCCGAAGGTCAGGTGCCGCGCGACGGCCCCCGTACCGACCACGGCCGCAAAGGCCGCCCCAAGCACCAATGCGGTAGCCACCGGCCGGCGTTTCAACCAGTGGGCGAGCGTGCCGTAATACCGCCACGTTTGCCGATACCACCACTCCTCGCGCAGGGCATCCCGACCGGGCCGCCACGCACCCAGCAGCAGCAGCGCGAAAAAATACGCCGCCATGCCGCCGACGTTGGCCAGGTCCAAATAAATCTTCACGCCCGCCAGCTGGCCCTTGAATCGTCCGCCGCCGGTTAGCAACACCACGACCAACGCCACAAACAAAACGTTGCGTAGGTATCCGGTTATTCGTCCAAACCTGGAAACGCCGTGCTGGACATCTCGCGTCGTCATCATACTCCCCGTGATTTGCCGCCATGATGCTTACGTCGCCCGGAAAAAGCAACTTCCGCGGTGCTGGAATTCACGTTACGATCGGCGACCGTATGGAAACTTGATTCGACTTTTGCTAATCTTCGCCAAACCAAACCACTGGAGAAGCGTCGCCATGAAATACCTCCTCCCATTACTCATGTGCATCTGCCTCTCGTGCGGCTTGGCTTGGGCCGACGACTCCGACTCCGAGGACGACTCGGAACCCGCCGCCGTCACTCGCGACGAAGTCGTCGTCACCGCCAACCGAGGCAGGGAAGTCGACTTCCTGTCCGACCGCTCGCTGTCGATCCTTTCGATGCAACGCCTTAAGGAAATCACGCCGCGCACCACGCCCGAGGCTCTGTGGGATACGCCCGGCACTTACGTGCAAACCACGAATTACGGTGGCGGCTCACCGATCATTCGCGGCTTGATCGGCCCGCAGGTCCTGATCATGCTCGACGGCGTCCGCCTCAACAATTCCACCTATCGCACCGGCCCGGTGCAGTATCTGAATATGATCGATCCCTACTCCATCTCCCGCGTCGAAGTGCTGCGCGGTCCCGGTTCAGTCCTCTACGGTTCGGACGCGATGGGCGGCGTCATTCAGTTATTCCCGCTGGCGCCGCGTCAATACGACGAATTCGACGGACACGGCACCGTCGCCGGGCGCTTCAACTCCGCCGACTACGGCCGCCGGGGACACGCGCACGCCGAAGCGGGTTACGGCCCCGTCGCACTGTTGGGCGGCGGCACGTACGGCGAAAGTGACGACCTGATCGGCGGGCGCGACATCGGCGAACAAGTCTACACGGGTTACGAAAATTGGTCGGCAATCGGCCGGTTGAATCTGACCTTCGGCCATTGGGGCGTCAGTGCCGGCACCTTGTTCCATGAGATCGTCGACGCCGGGCGCACCGACAAGTATTTCGACAAGGGTTCTTTGTCGCTGTACGACAACCGCGACCAACTGGTCTACGGCAAAATCAACGCCGAGTTCCTGCCGATTCACACCCGCGCCGAGGCGATCGTCTCCTACCAACTTTTCTTCGAACGCAAAGACGGCGTACAGTTCGCCGAGGATCTGCGCACCGAACAAGGCACGACGCGCGACGAAGTCAACGTCGGCACCATCGGTACCGACTTGGCGCTTGCCACCAGCCTGCTCGACGATCGCTTCATCCTGCGTTACGGCGGCATGTGGTATTTCGACAACGTCGACGCCAACCGCGAAAAACGTGACGCCCCCGGCGAACTCTTCACCGAAACGCCCGACAAGCCCTACCCGGATGGCTCGACGTACGCCAATTACGGCGCGTATTTGATGGCGCAGGGCGATCCGGTCTCAACCGAATCGGGCCATATCCTGCGTCTAAAGGGCGGCGCGCGATATCACGGAATGCGCGGTATCGCCCCCGAAGAAAACGACCTGCCGGAAGTCGACTTCGATTTCGCCGGCGCCGTGTTTCTCGGCGGCCTGCAGTACCTGTACGACCCTTACGCGACCGTGGCCTTCACCTACTCGCAGGGTTTCCGCTCGCCGAACCTCCAGGAGGCGATTCAACTCGGCGACACCGGCAAGTACTTTCACATTCCCAACGAAGACCTCGAGCCCGAGACAGCCGACACTTTCGAGTTGCTGGCCCGCGGACGCATTTGGCGTTTTGAAATCGGGTCCGCCGCGTACGTGACTTATCTGCACGACTTGATCAACCGCGAAGAAACGAGCTGGCGCGGCGAAACCGAGATCGGCGAGAAACCCGTCGTGCAAAACGTCAACGGCGGCGAAGGCAGGCTGTGGGGCCTCGAGCCGCAACTGTTTGTCGATGTCGGCGGCGGCCTCTCCCTCAGCGGGCACCTCACCTACACCTGGGGCGAAGAGGACCGCCTGGATGATACCACCGAGCCGTTGACGCGCATTCCACCTCTGTTCGGCCAAGCCCTCGTGCGCTACGATACCGCCGATGCCGGCTTTTGGCGGGGTTTTATTGAAGTGTACGGCCGCGGCGCCGGACGACAAGAACGCCTCTCGCCCGAAGATACGACCGACGCCCGCATTCCCGAAGACGGTACTCCCGAATGGTGGACGTGGAACGTGCGAACCGGCTTGGTGGCGTACGAACATCTGCGCTTGGGATTGGCCGTAGAGAACCTGACCAACGTCGAATACAAGTACCATGGCTCCGGCGTGTTCGGTCCGGGGACAAACGCGCTATTAACGGCGGACTTGTCCTTCTAGTCGTTGTGGGCGTTGCCGAGATAGGGTCTCGGATCGCAAGTTGTGCTTGTTATTCTTTGTTGCTTTTTCTGACAAAATCCGTCAAAAAGTGAAAGGATTGCGGCGTTGTTTGGGCAGGCGCTCCGACACAGGTGACACAGATTCCGCGATGGTTCTGCTTCGGCAAGCCATCGGCGACAGCGAGATTTTCCGAAAGTCCGGTTTGTTCTGCCTACATGAGTAATAAAAGTTCGCCGAAATACCGTATTGGGGTTTGGGTCCGTTGGGAAAGGAATGCGGCATGGCCAGGAAGCTCTTCTCACTATGTGTTTGGGTACTGCCTCTGGTGTGTGTGATCCTCGCGGTCGCCACCTGTGACGGCCGAACAACTCTCGAATCCACCCGAGCAGGCGATGCCGATGCCCTCGTGACGCAGGCCGATCCGCAAAGCCCGAGCGGTCTCGTCGACGTCTCGACTCCCTTTGACGTGGCGGAAATCATTCAGCAAGTGCACTTCG
Organism: Candidatus Lernaella stagnicola; assembly: GCA_030765525.1. Taxonomy (NCBI): domain Bacteria; phylum Candidatus Lernaellota; class Candidatus Lernaellaia; order Candidatus Lernaellales; family Candidatus Lernaellaceae; genus Candidatus Lernaella; species Candidatus Lernaella stagnicola. The sequence continues at coordinate 25,937 of JAVCCK010000029.1, read as the reverse complement.
CCTTCCGCCCGGCAGGCGATTACTTCGACGGCGGCCACGAAACGTATCAGGTGCGCGTGGCCCGCGATGCTTCTTTTGCCGTCACCCCCTTCCTTCCTTCGCCCGAAGGCGGCGTGGCCGGTCCTCCCCTGGTTTTGCGCAGTGATGCCGTGCTGCGCGGCGACCTGCGACTTGACGCCGAACCGCAACTAACCGTTGACGAGGACGGGTCGCTGGCCATCGCACGCGGCAGCCTCACCGAATGGCTGGAAAACACGCCCGAGGGCGTGCAGCAAAGCTGGACCTTCGAAACGATGCCCGCCGGGACCGGCGATTTGCGCGTTCGCGTGGCCGTCGAAGGATTGCCTTACACCGAAACCACCGCGGGCGGCGTGCATTTTGCCGATCCGGAAACCGAACTGGGCATTCGCTACACCCACGCCCGTTGGATCGACGCCGCCGACCGTACGGTCGAAGTGCCCGCGCGCTACGCCGACGGATTCATCGAGATGACCGTACCCGCCGGCATCTTGGCCGAGTCGATCTACCCCGCCGACCTCGACCCTTGGGCCGGTCCGGAAATCGGCACCGACAACCCGATCTATATGCCCGCCCGCAATCGGCAGGCTTTCGTTGATATCGCGTTCGGCGAAACCGCCTACATGATCGTTTGGGAAGACCGCCGCGTCAGCGAGGGCAACACGATCAGCGACGTGTACGCCACGCGCGTCAACAGCAACGGCTCGCTGCTCACGCCGGGCGGCATCGTCGTCTCGCGCGCCGCGGGCAACCAAGGCAATCCCGCCGTCGCCTTCGACAACGGCGAGTATCTCGTCGTGTGGGAAGACAATCGCGGTGGCGGTGTCGACATCTACGGCGCGCGGCTTTCGCAAGCCGGCAGTGTGCTCGACCCGGACGGCTTCGCCATCGGCAACGCCGCCGGCGACCAGGGCAATCCGCATGTCGCGGCCTCCGACAACCAGTGGCTGGTCGTCTGGAACGATGGACGAAGCGCCGCCAAAGACGTGTACGGCACCCGCGTCGACCCCGACGGCAACGTTCTCGACGGCGTGGGTACCGGCATCTCCGTCGGCAGCGCGGCGGGCGAGTTCGCCAAACCGGTCGTGGCGTGGGACGACTACCACTATTTGGTGGTTTGGACGACGCTCGAAGCCGATTACAACCTCTACGCCCAGGGTGTTAATACCGACGGCGGCTTGGCGGGTTCGACCGTCATCGTGACCAACGGCCCGGGCGATCAACGTGCTCCTGCGGTGTCCTTCGGCGCCACGCTTTTCCTCGTGTCCTGGCTCTACAACTCCGGCAGCGACGCCGACATCCACGGCTGCTTGATCGATCGCACGGGCGTGATCGCAGTACCCAACTTCATTATTTGCGATGAAAGCGGCGACCAGGAATCGAGCCACTCCGCCTTTGACGGCACGAATTTCCTCGTTGTGTGGGACGACCTGCGCGGCAGCGCCTACGATATCTACGGCTCGCGCGTGACCGAAGCCGGTGCGGTGCTCGATCCCGCGGGCCTGGCGCTCTCCAGCGCCAGCGGCAACCAGTACGAACCCGTTGCGGCATTCGGTATCTCGGATTACTTGGTCGCCTGGCATGACTACCGCGCCAGCGGCCTACCCGACGTATACGCCACCCGCGTTTCCACGTCGGGTTCCGTGGTGAACCCCAACGGCATCGTGCTGAGCGTCGCCGCCAATTTCCAAACGTGGTCCGACGTCGCCTTCGACGGCACGAACTATTTGATTGTCTGGGAGGATCAGCGCGACGGCACCAACTGGGATATCTACGGCGTGCGACTCACGTCGGACGGGTCGCTGCTCGACCCCGCCGGTATTGAAGTTTCCAACGCCGTCAACAAACAGGAAAAGCCCACGGTCGCCTTCGGCGGCGGCAACTTCTTCGTGGCGTGGTCCGATTACCGCAGCGGTACGTTTTGGGATATCTACGGCACGCGGGTCAGCCAAGCCGGCGTCGTGCTCGACGGCGTGTCGACGGGTACGGCTGTTTCCACCGCGGCGGACAACCAACTTGATCCGGACGCCGCCTACGCCAATGACTATTTCCTCGTGGCCTGGCGCGACAACCGCAACGGCGATTACGACATCTACGGCGCGCGCGTCAACAACGCCGGCACGATGGTCGACCCCTCCGGCATCGCTATCGCTGTCTTCGACGGCGCCCAGGGCTACCCCTCGGTCACGGCCAGCAACACGCAGTATCTCGTGGTGTGGGAAGACCCGCGCAACGGTACTTTCGACATCTACAGCACGCGCCTGCAAACCGACGGCGGGGTCAACAGCCCAAGCGGGATCATCGTGTCCAACGCGGCGGGCGACCAACTGCGGCCGGAGGTCGACTCCGACGGCACGAATTTCTTCGCGGTGTGGGAAGACAACCGTTTCCCGCAGAGTGCGATCTACGGGTCGCGCATCAATTCGGTCGGCGGCACCGTCGACCCGGGCGGCATTCAGGTCAACATCGGCACGGCGGCGCGGTCCAAGCCCGCCATCGTTTACGACGGCCAATACTTCCTCGTGGCGTGGCAACAGGAGACCTCGGTGGGCGGCTCGAACATCTATGGTTCGTACCTGCGCTCGACCGGCTCGATCATCGAACCGCTGTTTGACATCTCCGCCACTGACTACCTTGACGAAAGCTCGCCCAACCTGGCCTCGTCCGGCGGGGGCACCAGCTTGGTGACGTACTTCAATTTCGATCGCTCGACTTTCTACGGCTCGAAACGGGTTTTTGCGCGGCAGGTGCGCTATTTCTTCACCGGCTTGGAATGCGAGTTCGACGGCGAATGCCAAACTGGATTCTGCGTCGACGGCTATTGCTGCAACACCGTCTGCGGCGAAGATGATCCGAACGACTGCCTCGCCTGTTCCATCGATGCCGGCTCGACCGCCAACGGCACCTGCGCCGTCGTATCGGTAGGGACAACCTGCCGCCCGCAAAACGGTTTGTGCGACATTGTCGAGCAATGCGATGGCGTCTCCGACCAATGCCCCGACGACAGCTACGCGGCCGCTTCGCTGGAATGCCGCCCTGCCGCCGACCTGTGCGACTCCTCGGAATCCTGCAACGGCGCCGGCCCCTTCTGCCCCAACGATGCGGTCGAACCGGACACCATTCTGTGCCGCCCGACCGCCGGCGATTGCGATGTCGATGAATACTGCAATGGTGAAGACAGCTTCTGCCCCCGCGACGGCTTCCTGCCCGCCGTGACGGAATGTCGGCCCGCCGAGAGCGATTGCGATATCGTGGAGTTCTGTCCCGGCGACGCCGCCGATTGCCCGGTCGATGAATTGCATCCCAACGGCACGGTTTGCGAAGACGGCTTGTTCTGCAACGGCGAAGACGCTTGCGTGGCGGGCGACTGCGCCGGACACGCCGGAGACCCATGTGACGAAGACGAGGTCTGCGTCGAATTGACCGACGAGTGCGTCCAGGGCGATGACGATGATGACGACACGGTCGACGATGATGACGACAACGACGATGACGACACCACCGACGACGACGATGACGACACTACCGACGACGACGATGATGAATCGCCGCCCGCCGACTCCGGTGACGACGACGATGACGATAGCTGCTGCGGCTGCTGAGGACGTCCGACAGGCTCGTATACCGCGAAAAATCGGTGTCATCGGACACAAAAAGGCGGCATCGGAGGCAAAAACGGACGCCGAGGGACATTAATTCGGAAGCTGATTTGTCACAGTTGGCGTCATTTTTGGTCCGTATGTCACATTTTATAACCGACCTTGGGCAGGCAGTATTCCTCTTTCCTTCGTTCCCTTGACCGGCCCCGGCCCGCTGTGGCAATGTGCCGCGAATCAAGGGGTGTTCGCATTTACGAAACAACGTTGGGACAGCGGTGAGCGCTAAAGAATTCTTTACCCGGCACTGGCATAAAAAGATGGACGCCGCGCGACCTCCGCGCCTCCATATTGTCCTGTTTTGGATAGTGACGACCGTCCTTGCCGTTTGGCTGATTTCGCAGCGGCGTGCTTGGGGTTACCAGGAATTCAAAGCGTGGGCGGCCTTGATTTTCGGCATCTACGTGATTCTGCGCGTATTTCTCCGCCCGCGGGACTGGCTGGAACGCCTGCCCCTGCAAATCATCCTGTTTTTGATGGTGTTTTTCACGCTGCTGCACGCCGAAGGGAAAGATGCCAACCGGTTGGTCAACCACGACCGCATCCGAACCTGGAACGTTTACCATTATTATATGGGCGCCAAGTATTTCGATGAGTTGGGTTACCTCGACCTGTACACCCACACGATTCTGGCCGACCGCGAAGACCGCAATCACCTGGAAAACATTCGCAAATTACGCGATTTGACCGACTACCGAAAAAAGCGCGTTGCCGATCTGGTGCCCGAGGAACGCAACCTCGAATTCACCGATGCCCGCTGGCGCGATTTCCAGCGTGATCTCAGGGCGTTGTTGCCCCGCGCTTCCGGCCCCGGCTGGGGCAATATGCTGGTCGATCGCGGTTACAACGGCACCCCCTTCTGGAACACCTACGGCGCCGCGCTCGCCGAAACTCTCAGCATTCGCGGTCGCGGTGACCGGCGCTTGCTTTGTAGTTTGGATTTCTTCGTTTATGCGCTGATTTTCCTGGCGATTTGCTTCGCGTTCGGCCTGGAACCGGCGCTATTGTTCGTGGCCGGCGTGGCGCTGATGCCCCAAAACGACCACCGGTTCATCGGCGGCTTCCTGCAATACGACTGGCTGGCCGCGATCGTACTTGGCGTTTGCTTCCTGAAAAAACGAATGCCGATCCCGGCGGCGATCAGCCTGGGTCTGGGCACCTTGATGCGCCTGTTCCCGTTAGTGCTGGCCGCCGGACTAGCAGTGCCCGCGTTCCGCCAACTGCTGCGGGAAAAGCGTATCGACAAGTTCTACTGGAAATTTTTCGCCGCCTTCGTGCTGACCGGCATGCTGGGCTTGTGGATCGGGTCCTGGAACGCCCGCGGCTGGAATAGCTGGCTGGAGTGGAAGAGTGAAATCGACGTCCACAACCACGAGCACGTCTACGGCGGGCGACGCGTCGGCTTGAAGCACTTGTTTACCAAGCCTTTCGGCTACGGCCCTGATGACGGCCATTTCGATAAGCGCCGCATGCTCAAGAAACAGAAGCCCTATTACTGGGCGGCGGCGGCGGCCTTCTTGGCGCTGTTTCTCGCGGCGACGTGGCGGCGCGGTCGTTTCAACGCCGTACTGCTGGCGATGATTGTGGTGTTCGCCTTGCTTGTATCGTCGCGCTACTACTGGTCGATGATCGCCTTTTTGCTTTTCTGGCAGCGAAACGACGAGGATGACGAAGAGTGGCATCCGACGATTTTCGCCGGTGTGGCGGTGTTTTTCGTTTCGTGGCATTTGTGGCGATACATCCCCACAGTGAAGGACTTCTACTTCCATTACATTCGCTTCAACTCCCTCATTGCGATGCTGTTCGCCGCCTGGGCATTGTGGTTGATCGGCAAGGACATGCGCGATGTCGGCTGGCTGGCCCGGCCGGAACGCGCCTTGCGCCGCATGCTACAATCGCCGCCGCCGGAAGAAGAAACGTTGGAAAACGCCGCACCGACGGTGACGCCGGAGGTCGAATCGACCCCGGACGTTGCCAAGAGTGAGGATTTCGATTAATGATTTGTCTTCAACGAAAACGCGTACATTGTCCCGCGGAAAGGGGAGTCCGATGACCACGTTCGTTTCCAGCCACCGCCGCTTGGTGGCCCTGCTGACGGTACTGATCGCGGTGGCGTTCGTTTTTTCTTTTGTGGCTTGCGACAAGAAGACCGTCGATAAGAAAAGCGTCGACGCCGAAAAGAAGAAGCCCAAGAAGAGACTGACCGCCAAGGAGAAATACAAGAAAAGCTCGCGCGAACGGCGCCATCCGGTCGATTACGACACCTTGCCCCGTGATTTGGAAGGTTTCGTCAAAGGCGTCAAGGAGAAAATGCGCTGGCAGAAGCGCAGCCGTTATCTCAAAGATGCGTATCCGCCCGCCGAAACCACCGATGTGCGCGAATACCTCGACCTCGAGATGGACCAGAAGCTGCTGGGAAAAAGCTTCGCCGCCGGAACCGGCTTCTTGCTGCGCAATCAGAAACCGGAAGGCAACTTCGGCTACATGTACGACTGGCTGAAGAAGGAATGGGTCAATGACGACAACCAGGTGCGGCAGGCCGGCGCTTTGTGGGGCGTGGCGCTCTGCAACCGTTGGGACCCGCAGCCGAAGTCGAAAGCGGCGCTAAAAAAAGGCTTGAAGTTCTGGTTCGATCAAACGATCCCCGGCCCCGAAGGCACGTTGACGGTTAAGTATCAGGCCGAAAACAACACGCAATCGGGAACCGTCGCGCTCGTCGCGCTTACCATCATTGAATACCTGACCACGGATACGAAGTTGCCCGCCGCCGAAAAGAAAGATCTCGAAGACAAGCTCAAGGGCTACCTCGACTTTCTGGTGTGGATGCAACTCGATGACGGATTGGTCGCCAAATACTACCGGGTTTCCTCGGGCACCAAGGCCACGAAATCCAGCCCCTACTTCGACGGTGAAAGCCTGTTGGCACTCTCGAAAGCGGCCAATCGCCTCGGCTACACGCAGTACGTGCCGACCATCGAGCGCCTGGCCCGCGCGGGAGCCGAGCGGTACTTGGTCAAAGCCTTCACCGACCGTGACGACAAGAACATCTCGAAGGGCTTCTACCAGTGGAGCAGCATGTCCTACGCCGAGTATTACTTCGCGGGCTGGAAGGATAAGGAAGTCTTCGCCGACGTCACGCTCATCCTGGCCTACTGGATGTCGCACGTCCACGAAACGCTCAAGCGCGGCCGCAACCATGCCTATGCCATCGAGGGCTTGATCAGCGCGTACCGCATCGCCAAAGCGCGCAATGATACGGCAGCGCTGGTGGATTTGCTTTACGTGATCGATCGCTCGTTGTCGAAGCTCACGAGTTGGCAAATTGCCGGTCCGCTGGTGGACCGCAACAAGTTCCTGAGCGAAAATCCGACGGACGACCCGGTGGCGCAGGGTGGTATCATGAACGCCAAACGCGCGTATCCGGACAAGCCGCAGAGCCGCGGCGACACGCAACACGAACTGCGCATCGATGTCACGCAGCACCAAATGCACGCCGTGACGCTGGCGCTTGAGCACGTGTACACCGCCGAGAAATACTAGTCGGCCATATCCTCGCAGCGACGAAAGCCCGCGCCTTCCGCGCGGGCTTTTTTGTTTGACATCTCCAGAATACACTGGTAGACGGGTTAACATATTTACCAGACACAAGAACGGCCATGGTCAACTTTGTTGTTCCCGGGTCCCATACTCGGGCGGAAAAAGACCGTTTGACATGTGTTAATCCAGGAGTTAACTTCCCCGTGTCAAGGCAAGAAGCTAAACTTGTTGCGAAAGGCAAACAACTGAATGTGGAATATGTCCCGAGCGAAAACGGGCGGTACCTCGCTTGGGAATTCATGGAGGAATTGCGAAATAGCAAAGACGGCGAGCGGCACGCGGCGACGTTGGATCGGTTGTTTCAGCGTTTAGCCGACTTTGGGGTTATTGAAAATCGACAGAAATTCAAAAAGGTCCAGGGAGCGTTTTGGGAGTTCAAGAAATTCCAATGTCGTGTACTTGGATTCTTTGGGGGCAGAAGCGGTAGACGCCGCTTCTGGCTGACAAACGCCTGCAAGAAAAAACAGGGGAAGATACGGCCCGAAGAGATAAAACGCGCAGAAAGAATACGAGACGCTTGGTTGAGCGGTTAGGAGGCGAAAAATGGCGCGTGAATCCGAAATTGAAATAAGGATGAAAGATCCTGATTACGCCAAACTTTACTTCGAGGAGGGGCTCGTCATTGACGTGCTGGAAGAGATTTGCGCCTTGATGAAGAAAAAAAACATCTCCCGTGCCGAATTGGCCGGGCGCCTCAACACGACCCGCGCGAATGTGACGCAAATGCTCAACGGTCGGAATGTTCAGTTGCGAACTCTCGCCGGGGTCGTATACGCCCTTGAAGGAGACATCCAAATCCGAGTCAAGGAACGCCGGGCAACTCCCGTAGGCGATCACAACCCAATGGGAGAAATCGTTCAGCTTCAACATTGGGCGGCGGGGCCTTCGCGGATGGAAGTTTTCGTACATTGTCAACCGGAACCGAATCGAGGCGAGGCCGGCGATTTCGAGAGTCGAAAGGTCGCGGGATGAAACAAGAACCGTTATGGCGCGTCGTTATTCTCAAGAAAATCCACTTAGCTGAATTGTCCGGCCACACGACCTGGGATGAACAGTCGCTGCCGGAGGATCCGCCGCAACTGAAGCTCGACATTCAGCCGAAGGTGCTACGCCACGTAAAAGAACATGAATTGGAAATCTTTATTACGTTCACCATCAAACCGATCGATGAAAATCTCGACGTTTTCGCAATCTCGGCCACGTATCGACTGGTTTACACGTATCCCGACGATTACGACCCGAAAAAGAAAGAAATCGACGATTTCGCGAACCACAACGCGCCCTTCAACGTTTGGCCTTTTTGGCGCGAATTGTTTCATTCAATTACCGGGCGGATGGATATTCCCTTCCCTCCATTGCCCTTATATCGCGTGCCTGTCGGCGACGAAGGCGTCGGCAAAAAGAAAACCAAGGCGACAACAACGAAGCGAATTGCCTCGCCGGGTCGTTCAAAGAAAAAGGTCGTGAAGAAAAGCCCGAAGAAAAGTTCAAAATAGAACTCCGTTAGCTTCGTAACCAAGTGCCCCGACCGCCACGAATGATATCTGCATACCGAGCGCTTGAACGCTACGAACGCATTCGATATGGTTTGAGCGATCGTTCAAGAAAGTCGCGCGGGGGGACGATGAAAACAAAGCTGCTCATGTGGCTGATCGTGGCGGCGCTGCTGACGGCGGCGGTGTCGGCCGGCGCAACCCCGCCGAAAATCAACGTCCTTTCCCTCGGCGACAGTTGGGCGACCCAGTGGTGCGAAGACATGGAATGGGTCATTCGCCTGCACGGCGTGCCGGTGGAGGTGTGGGACAAGGGCCTCTACGGCACGACTTCGACGATATGGGCGACCCCGGGAGCGATGCTCGACGTTTTGCTCACGATGTTGGATCACCCCGAGATCGAATGGACGGTCGTGAGCATGGGCGGCAACGACCTGTTGGACGGCTACCTGATCGGCGGTTACGGCGAGGAAGTGTTCCCGATCATCGAAGAAAGCGTGCGGGTGGTGATCGACCAAATCCTGACCCTGCGCCCCGACATGAAGATCACGTACAACGGCTACGATTTCCCGAATTTCGAGCATAGCCTCGACTGCGTTCTGCAGGGGCAGCTATACCTGGGCGGCAACACGTACACGCAGAATTTACTCGTGGCGCGGCTGGCCGAATTGGCCGACGCCATCGCCGCCGACTACCCGCAAGTCACCGCGGTCGACTTGATCGGCACCCTTCAGGAAGCGGGCGGCACGCCCTTTGCGCCGAACTATTACCGGCCTTCACCCGGAACCTTCTACCCCGACGACAGCGAGTGCATTCACCCCCGCGACGGCGGCTATTGGCATTTGATGCAGCGACTGTACGACGGTTTTTTTGAGCCGCTCAACCAGCCCGGCGACGATGATGATGATGACGATGACGACAATGACGACAACGACGACAACGACGACAATGACGACGACAATGATAATGACGACAATGACGACGACGATGATAATGACGACAATGACGACGACGATGACGACGACATTGACGATGACGACAGCGACGCCAACGACGGCGACAATCGTGACGACGACGACACAAACGGCGGCGGATGCTTCGGCTAAGTCGCCCCCTGCCCGTGCGTGCTGCCGAGCGAATGCAGATTGCGGCCGGCCCATCGCGTTTGCTATCGTGTCCCGCAATCATGGACCAACAAGATTACGAAGCGAAGCGAGAGCGTGAGAGGGCTTGGTACACCGAGAAGCCCGTTCGGCGGAGCTTTGCGCAGCGCGTGCTGAACCACCCGCTTATCTACCGGCAGGAACGCGTCGAATTCAATTACGTGTTTCCGAAGAGGCAAATGGCACAGATGGTGCGCCGTCACCGCCCGGAGCCGATGGATCGCCTTCTCATCGCCCCCTGCGGCACCGGGGCCGACATGGCTTATCTGGGCGACCTGTCGCGGGAAGCGCACGGGATCGACTTGTCGCCCGAGGCGGTGGCGCAGTGCCCGGCGTCGATGCAGACGCGGGTCGGCGACATTTTGACTTCGGAATATCCCGACGCAACCTTCGACGTGGTGGCCGCGCCGCTGTTTTTCCACCATCTGCTGCGTTTCGGTTTCGACCGCTTCCTCTACGAGTTTTATCGCGTGCTGAAGCCGGGCGGCGGTTTGGTGATTCTCGAGCCGTCGCTTTATTATCCGCTGAATTTGATTACCCGGCCGGTGAAGCACGTGTTCGGCAATCCGTACGGCGAGGTGGAGGACGAGGGCCCGTTCCGCCCGGCGCTTCTCGAGCGCGCATTGCGGCGGGTCGGTTTTGTCGAGATCGACGTGCGGGCGGCGAGTTTCAGCCACCCGGCTTTCTACATTCCTCTGGCGCGCCTGGTGAACCGGTTGACCCGTTCGCTCCTGGGTGCGTGGCCGATGAAATACTGGGGTTGGCAGTTGGTTTTTTGGGCTGAAAAGCCGAAGTGAGGTGAGTATGCGCAGGAGGCTCGTGATGTTTGTCGGAATGTTGTTTTTCGCCGTGATGCTATCGTGTTCATCCAATCCGCCGGACAACCCTGGTCCGCCGCCGCGGATATCGCCGCCGCGGCAAGCCCAAGCGGCTCCGATTACGCCGCCGCCCGCCGCTCCGACGCCCGCGCCGCTGCCGACCCCGGCCCCGGTGCTTGTTTCCAGCAGCCCCGCCGCGTCGGGCAAGCTGCCGTTTTTGTCGGACCTGACACCCTACGAGGCTGAGATCGTCACGGCGGTGAAGGCGGGCGCCGATGCCGACAATCTGCTGCGCCTGGCGATCATCATGAGCGCGAAAGCGCGCGACGAAGCGAGCGCCCAGCCGTTGATCGACAAGTTCGAAAGCTTCATCACCGCCACGCGCCCCAAAGTGAAAGCCGAGCAGGACATTTGGAAAAAGGGGTTTGTGCTGTACGAGGAATTTGAGCGCGTGCTGCTCCAAAACGAGCGTCGCAACGGGGGGGCGACCAACTATCAAGCGGGCGACCCTCGCGTTGATACGCTGCTGCGCGAAGGCAAATACAACTGCTACAGCTCGGCGGTCGTTTACGGTTTGGCGGCGCGGCGCTTCGGCTTCGAAGTGCAAGGCGTGACGATGAACAAACACGCCTTCGTGCAGATATCCGAATCCGGCGGCCGTGAGGCGGTGGAAGTCGAAACCACCAACTACGGCGGTTACGGCGAAAAGCACGACGAAGAGTTCTACCGCAAGAAGACGACCGGTTTGACCTTCGCCGACTACCAGAAGCGGGAAGTCATGCCCTTCGAGCGCTTCGTCACAATGGCGCATATGATCCTCAACGACGACGCCTACAAGCTGCCGGAGGCGGACGACCTGCGGGTTACGGAAATCGCGGGTTATTTGGATCCGGCGATGGAAACGCAACTGGCGCGACTGCGCGATTGGTATCGGGTGTGTTCGCGTTCGGTTCACGCCGACCGTTTCGCCGAGGCGTTGCGGCAATTCGACCGCATCGGAACCGAATTGCTGGCCGTGTACGCACACAAAACGTCAAACCGGGAACTCAATAAAACCGCGGCGTGGATGTTCACCGTGTGGGCGCTCGCGATCGCCAACGCCAGGCCGGATCGCGAGGTGCTGAAGTTGTGCAACATCGCCACGCAACTGGTTGACCCAAGCGACGAAGATTTCGGCGACATCAACAACAACGCCACGCTCGCGCTGCAGAAGCTGGCCCGTTACCAATTGGATCGCGGTGAAATCGAGGAAGCAAGCACAACGACCGGCACGGCGCTGAACATCATTCGACAAGAGGACCTACGCGATCAAATGCGTGAGTTCTTCTACGTGACGCTCGGGAAAAAGCACTTCGACGCGAAGGAATGGGAGAAGGCGATCAGCGCGTACGCGCAGTGCAAGGACATCGTCAGCAAAAACGGGCAGCGGCAGTGCCTCGACGCCATGGAGACGGCGTTCTTGAACTACGGTATCGACTTGATGAATCAAGGCAACTTCGACGCGGCAGCCCAGGTATTTCAAAAGTGCCTCGAAACCGACAGCCGTTGCGAGCGTTGTCGGGAGTACCTGGACAAAGCGCGGAAACACGGAACACGCGGCTGAAAAAACGCCCCGCCGACGCCGGAGCGCCAGCGGGGCTTCATAAAAACATTGGCGACCCCAGTGGGATTCGAACCCGCGTTGCCGGCGTGAAAGGCCGGTGTCCTGACCAGACTAGACGATGGGGTCTCGTAATATCAACGTCGCGTGTCGTGTTTCCGCGACCCGCGGATTGAGTCGTCAGGGACTCGAACCCTGGGCCTACGGATTAAAAGTCCGTTGCTCTACCAACTGAGCTAACGACTCAACAGGGACCGGGATTCAAGCAAATTGCCTCTACCTTGTCAAGGGTTTTTTCGCCGGTCTTTCTGCGGTGATCGGGTCGCAAGGCCAAGTTTTTTCATGGTTGGACTTTCCGCCCATTCGGCCTTGTGCTAATTTTTTACTAACGCATTTCACAAACCTTGGAGGCAACCGTGGGTGGCCAAACAATCGACGCTCGGCGGGTGTTGATCGAAGCCGTACACCGCGAGCAATCGGCGCACGAACTGTATGCGCTCCTGGCTGATACGATTCCCAACCGTGAAGGCGCGAAAACCTTCGCCGCACTGGCCAAGGACGAGGCCGATCACCGCCGACTGCTCGAAGCGTGGTGGCGGCAGCGCTACGCCGATCCCTTCCCCTTCGATTCCGCGCTGGTCGCCTCGCGTGAGGTGACGGTCGATAATCGCACCGGCGCGCTGGAGGCGCTGGCGATCGCGCTGGAATACGAGGAAAAAGCGGCCCGTTCGTACGAAGCATTGGCGGCGGCCACCGACAACTCCGAACTGCGTCGCCTATGTACGGATATTGCAGCCCAGGAGTGGGGACATTTCGAAACGCTGGAAGCTGAAATCAACGCACTGACCGGCGATTTCTACTGGTATGATGTGGGACGCGCCGGTCACGTCGAAGACTGAAAAGCCCGAAGGAGTCTTTCATGCCGAAGTTGTACGCCGGACTCACCGTAATCGAAATTCTGGGCCTGGCCATCAAAAAAGAGGCCGATGCCGCGCGGTTTTATCGCCACGTCGCCGACCACATTCCCAACCCGATCATCAAGAGCCGCTTTTTGGCGCTGGCCAAGGATGAGCGCCAACACAAGGGGTTGCTGCTGGCCGAGTACAAACGGCTGACCGGCGGGGATCACGCGCCGACGCCTCCTAAGGATTTTCCCAAAGACAAGAATTACGACTTCGGCAAGTTCAGCATCGAGCAGGCGTTGAAATTCGCCATCGCGGCGGAACGAGACGCGCAGAAGATGTACGCCGCCGCCGCCAAGGGGAGCACGGATCCGCGCGGCAAGCAGTTTTTGGACTACCTCGTTGAATTCGAAAAAGGACACGAGCGTCAACTGCGTCAGGAACTCGATTTCTATAAGAAGGCACCGCTTTGGTTCGAAGAGGTCGACGATTTGATCCATATGGGTCCATGAACATCGCCGAGGCGAGCGGGGCGGCCACTTCACGAGATGACAATAGGAGATAAGCGAAATGAAATTCAGCGCGGTGGAAATCTGTAAAATCGGGGTCGAGGTCGAGCGCAACGGGTATCGCTTCTATACGATGGCTCAGAAGAAAACGGATTCGGAAGACCTTGCCAAGTTGTTCGGCGAACTGGCCCAAGCCGAGCAGATGCACGAACGCACGTACAAGCAAATTCTCGAACGACTCGAGCTCGCCGAGGGAGGCGAGGAAGATTGCTGCTTCGACCAAGAATACTCGACCTACCTGCAGGCGCTGGCCAACAGCCGGGTCTTCACGGCTCAGCGCACAGTGGAAAAAGTGCTGGAGGGCATCGAATCGCCGGAGGATCTCGTTTTCACGGCCATGGGGTTTGAGAAGGACGCCATCTTGTGGCTTTCGGAAATGCGCAATTGGGTGGAAGAGACCGAGAAGCCGATCATCGACGAGTTCATCGCATACGAGAAGGAACATTTGTCGTTCCTGCAACGAGTGCTGGCCACGCTGGATAAAAAATAGTCTTCGCTGAGGGAGCAAGAAATGGGAGAGAAAACGCAAGCCGGATTGAAAAAAGCGTTCCAGGGTGAGGCAGAAGCTCACTTTCGTAATCTGGCGTTCGCCGGGCAGGCGGAAAAAGACGGTTACCCGCAGATCGCGCACATGTTCCGCGCCATCGCCGAGGCCGAAGCGGTCCACTGCCGCAACGCCCTGCGCCTGCGCGGCATCGTCAAAGATACCGAATCCAACCTGCAGGCCGCTTTCGAACACGAATTGGCCGCGAAAAACGAGCACTATCCCCAACTGATCAAGGTCGCCGAGGAAGAAGGCGAGCGCCCCGCCGCGCTGATTTTCTCCCGCACGAAAGACGTCGAGGAACTCCACGCGAGCATTTATAAGAAGGCCCTCGACCATCTGATGGAAGAACGCGAGACGGAGTATTATGTTTGCAGCGTATGCGGTTGGATCGCCGACAGCCAGATTCCGGACGAGTGTCCGATCTGCCAGGCACCGCCGGAAAAATTTGACGAGGTAAAATAATGGACGTTCAAAAGCTACTCGCCACGATCAAAACGATGCCGCTGGGCGAGGTGTACGCCTTCGCGATCGAACGCGAACGCGACGCGCAAACGTTTTACCAAGAAGCCGCGGAAGTCGTGACCAATCCCGGCGCTAGGACCCTGCTGGCCGACCTGTACGAAGAGGAAGTCGACCACGAACGCATCCTGACCGAAGCGCGCGAGGGCGGGCAGGTCGAACTCGTCGGCAAGCCACGGGGCTTCGTCGAACTGGGACTGGCCGAGATGATGCCGGATGTGAAAGTGCTGCCGCAAAGCACGGTGCAGGACATCCTGATTCGGGCCATCAAGAAAGAGGCGTTTGCCGTCGAGTTTTACAAGGCCGCCACCGCACAGACCGACGACGAGACGGCCAAGAAGCTTTTCGCGCGCCTCGTTGAGGAAGAGACCCAACACAAGGCGATGCTCGAAACCTGGTACGACGACCATATTCTGCGGGACAACTAACGGCGAGCCGCCGATACCCTTCCCGCGCCGTCAATACATTCCGTCCGGCTACTCCGTCCAATTGAAGTAGTTGTGCCAGAGCACATCGGCGCCGACATGCAGAAAGTGCACGGTGCCCGAGGGCGTCTCAAACACAAGCGGCTGGTACGAGTTGTGCGACAGAAAGATCGAATACCGCTCCCACGCGCCGTACCGATTGGTGACTAGGTAGATCCCCTGCCCGTACGTTTCGCCGTGGTAGGTAATGACGAACGCACCCGATGGCTCGCGCCATACGCTGAGCGGCGCGCTATTGTCGGAAGTGGCGTAGACATCCTCGATCATCCATTCGCCGCCGGCCTTCGTCGCATGCCGCAACGTATCCGACACCTCTGCAAAGTAGAACGCGTGCAACGTGCCGTCCGGCGCGATGATCAGGCGATTGCTCTTGCCGGCCAACAGTTCATCATCGACGATTTCGGTCGTCCACGAATTGCCGTTGCCCGCCGCGTGGAACAGCGCGTAATCCCAATACAGTACGTGCAGAGTGCCCGCCGCGTCCTGGCCGATCGACAAGTCGCCGCCCGCCAGTCCGTCGATGATGCGACGGCGCCATGAGCCGGTGGAATTGCCCGCGTAACGAACGTGCTCGTTGGCGGCGTCAGTGTACGCGATGTGCACGTTGCCGTCGCCATCGACCAACAGGGCGGAATCGATCCCGCCCCAGGGTTCAATCAATTCCGTAGACCAGACGCCGTCCTCGTAGCGCCCGTAGTAAAGCGCGTCCTCGTCGACCTCATAGAACGTGGCATGCACCCCTCCCTCGGCGTCAAAAGCCAACGCGTTCGCGCCGCTGGTATCGGCCCCGACGGAGGCGACGGGCGTGCTCGTCCATTGCCCGCCCCGATTGGTGGCGTGCGTCAACTCCCACTCCGGTTTCTTGTAGTAGAGCGCGTGTATCTCCTCCACGCCGTCGAAACCCATGGCCACCGGCAGCGATCTTTCGACCATCCCGCTCTCATCGAGCGCCGCGAATCGCCAGTCGCCGCCGGCGTCGTCGGCGTAACGGAGATTGTGCGCCAAGCTGTCGAAGTAGCTGACGTACCAATGCCCGTCGTATTCGAGGTTCGCGCGGTTGCCTCCGTGGTCGGGGTCGATCGTTTCGTAGGCCCACGTACCGTCGGTCTTTGTGGCGAAGGTCAAATGGTCGGTCTCGTTGAAGGCAATGACCGGCCGGCCCGCGCCGTCCAGCGCAATCGCCGGGTCCGGATCCCGGTAATAGCCGAGTGATGTTGTTATCCAGGACCCGGTCGCATTGGTGCCGTAGCGGATAGTCGGCAGGCCGGAGCCGTAAATCCAGCCATACGTCACGTGAGCGAAACCGGCGGAGTCCACCACGATGCCGCCCGGCGTAAAAGAGTAACCGGCACCGGACGTGCTGAGCGCTGTGGACTGCCAGGCGCCGCTTTTGTTCGTCGCGTAGTACAAGTAGCCGTAGACCTTTTTGTCGACCACGGCGTGTAAATAACCGGTGGCGTCGATTGCCAGAGCCGTCCAGGTGGCCTCGGTTCCGAGAACCGACTCCCACACCCACTCCCCACTCGCGTTGGTGCCGTGTTTGATGTCCCTGCCGCTGACGTCGTATTGAATGACGTGCGGTCCGCCGGTCGAGTCGACGACGATCGACGGCGCGCGGCCGACATCGCCCTCGGAAAGCAGCACCTGGCTGGACCAGACGCCGTCCTGTCGCTTGCGATATACGAGGTCTTCTTCGACTCCGTCATAGTGGATCAAGTGAATCACGTTGTTCGTATCGCAGACCGCGTCGAATTCCGGCGCGTTGAAAGCGATTAACTCTTCGTCGCCCGGCGCGCCGTCGACCGGATACCAGTACAGGAACGAGCCGCGGTTCGCAAACACCGAAGTTTCACCGTTGGGGCACCGCACCAGCCGGGTTTCCAATTCGCCTGGGCTGCCGCCATCGATTTCCTGGAAAGTGACCAGACCGATTTCGTCGCTTTGCCCGGCGAGCGCGAATTCGGCCGCCCTTGCGGGATCACTGTCGGTCGTCGCGACCGGCTCCGGGTCGAGAGCGGCGGCGCCCCCCGCGGCGCCTGCCTGGTCGAGGTCACCCGCGACGCCCAGTGTCTCTTGTTCCCTCACTTCGTCATCCGGCGATCCCGGGTTGTTCGCCGCGTCGCCCGCGTTTCCTGCAGGGAAACGCGCGTGCCAGACCGCGTTATATGCGATGTAGACGGCATAGACGTAACCGGCGGTGTCTATCGCCACGTCGACCGTCCCGACTGCCACCGCGTCAATGTCGGTCAACTGCCACTCGCCGCCGCTTTCATACGCATAACGCAGACCTGTCATGTTGGTGTCGTCATCAAACGTTTGATAGACCAAGTGCGGCGCGCCGTTCGGTCCTCGTGTCGCGGCGAGGGAATAGTTTACCGCCCCGCCAACGTCTACGGCTCCGTATTGCCACCCGAGGTTGGTCTTCCGCGACTCATATAAACCGCCGTTCGAATAGCTGGTATTGAAGACGCGCGGTTGGCCGTCTTCGTCGATTATCAGGTCGACATCGCCGCCCGTCGCGTGGGGCGTCAGTGGCTGCGTCGACCAATTCCACCAGTTGCGCACGCCGTGATACAGATTGTAGCTGGTTTCCATGTATGCCACGTGCGGCCGGCCCAACCAATCGATGGCGATCGCGCACCCGACGCCCGCGTAATACGACGTGTCGTAGGATTCCACTACCCATTCATCGCCGTTGAGCCGGGCGTATTTGAAATATTCCGGGTAATCATCGACGAAGGTCAAGTTCGGCTGATCCTGCCCGTCCAACGCAAGGGCGATGTTGTAGCCCGAATCAGTATTGTCGGGCTCCACTCTTTGAATGTCCCACACGCCCGCGTCGCGCCGCGCGTAGCTGGCGTAATTTTGCGAGTAGCTGATTCCCTCCTGGAAGGCGACATGCGGTCGACCGCCCGAGTCCAGGACGATCGCGTGATACCGCCCGCCGGAATTGACCAGGTTGACGATCTCCATCTCCCACGCGCCGGACCGGCCGCGCGCGTAGTTTAATGAATTGGTGCCGTAGTCGTAGAAAAGCACGTGCGAATATCCCTCGGAATCGACCGCGACGCTCACATCGCTCTCGACATACCCGCCGGGATCGAGAACCACCATCGGCCACGACGGCCCGCTCCGCGTAAACCCATAGAGCGTACCGGAAAGCGAAAACGTCGCGGCAATGAACGGGTCGCCGTCGATTTCGAGACCGATTTCCACAGCGCGACCGTAATCGTTGACAATGAATTCCGACGTCCATTCGCCGCCCCGGTCGCTCGCGTAATACAAAGACCCGCTCATCGCGTATGCGACGTGGGCGACGCCGTCCGGACCGATCCTCAGCGCGCGAGGGCCGACCGCGTTGCTTGCGTTTAAAACGTTGTCGATTTGCCAGCCCATTCCGAATCGCCTGATGTCGTATGCTTGGTGGTCGTCGGCGCAGAACAACCGCGGCCGGTTGGCGTTGTCGACGGCAAGCGCGCAGCCTCCGCTGGCTGAGTCGATCGGCACGAGTTGGCCGATCCATTTGCCGAACACATTGTTGGCGTATTTAAGCCGGCCATTGCGAAAGAACAGGAAATGGATGCGTCCTTTCGCATCGAGCGCAAACCAATGCGGGCCGGGGATTTCGTTGGTCGTGACCAGCGTCTGCATCGACCAAGCGCCGCCACGCTTGACGGCGTATTCGATCCGCCGCAACGAGGGCCCCACGTAATATTGATAGCCGATATGAACGGCGCCTTTGTCGTCAACGCCGATCGCGAATCCGTAGGAATAGACGTCTTCCACCGGCAGTTCTTCGGCCACCCATTGGCCCGACCGGTTCGTCGCGTAAACCAAGCGGGAGTTGCGGTCGTCGATATAGGCCGCGTGAACGGCCCCCGTGACGTCCAAGGCGGCGGTAACGACGTATACGGAGCCGAAAGCTTCGGTCTCCACGAAACCGCCGCTGGGGACCTGCCAACGATGCACTAGGCGGCCGGCCCGCGCGTAAACCAGGTGCCAAAACCCGCGCCGGTCGCGCAGCAGCGAGAAACCCAGGTACCCGGGAATACCCCCGGCGATACGCTCGATTTCAATTCCTTTCGCTTCCGCACCGGTTGCCGCCGTGATGCGTCGCACGGGTTCAATCGGCACCGGCGGGCCGACGTCCAGGTCGAAAACCTCGTCGGTCTCGATGATCATAAATTCGTTTTGGGGAGTTGCGGTTTCCTCATCCGGCGTTGCACAGCCGTAGGCGAAGCTTAAAAAAAGCCCCACCAAGACAACAGAGAAACCGCCCCAGATATGCCGCGAAAGGAAGCTGAACATGGCTTCACCCTTCTCGGCCTGCGTAAATTGACAACTACATGAAAAATTCAGGACCTGCAACTTATTGAACGTACGAAATCGTGACATATAAATCAAGGCTTTTCGCGCGGCTTGTCGAGAAAGAGACCCAACACAAGGCTATGCTCGAAACCTGGTACGATGACCATATCCTGCGGGATAATTAGGACGGCAATCACATTTGGTTTTTCCGGCTGCCTGACAAAACGATAACATATTGTTATTATATATGTTTTCTCTTTTCCTTACCCGCGTTCCAGGTTTTTTTTCGCCTCCTTTTGATTAGACGCAGAAAAAGCGTCGCTTTTCCTTGACACACTCTTATTAGAGTGTTAGACTCCAATAGTGCTCGATCTGGAGTGCTGTGAGGCCCACAACGGGCCTTTCGCTATTCGTAGCCGAATCGGCTCGTTTTTGGAGCGAAAAGGAGCAAGCGGTGGACAAGGTCACAATCAAAATTCCGCGGCAATTATACGATAAAATTCAGATACTTATCGATGACTCGGGGTTTTCGAGTGCCACGGAATTCATCGTGTATGTGCTGCGCGATCTAGTCAGCGAGCAGCTCGCCCGCCGGGGCGCGGCCAAGCCGAAAAGCGAGGCATCCCCCGAAATCGGCAAGAGCGAAGAGCACGAATTGACCACGGACGAAATATCCGCCATCCGGCAACGACTCAAGAATCTCGGTTATCTGTAACTTTCATTGAAATATTGGGCACTTGCAGACCGTGCCCGCGATCGCCAAGGAGACGAACATGATCGAACCACACGGCGGAAAACTCGTCAATCTATTCGTGGAAGGCACCGAACGCGACGCGCTGCTGCAAAAGGCCGCAGGCCTCGAGAAAATCCGTGTCAACGAACGTGAACTGGCTGATATCGAAATGCTTTCCTGCGGCGCGATGAGCCCGCTGGAAGGATTCATGACTCAGGCGGACTATCAATCCGTGGTCGAAAACATGCGCCTGGCCAGCGGCTTTGTGTGGCCGCTGCCGATCACGATGGCCGTCAAACCCGGCGACGAGCGCACCTTCGAGGTGGGCCAGCAGGTCTCCCTGGTGGACGAAAACGACCGCGTGCTGGCCGTGATGGACATCGAGGACATCTACCAGCCCGACAAGATGCACGAAGCGAAGAAGGTCTACTTGACCGACGATCCTGCCCACCCCTCGGTGGCCTATCTGCAAGCTTATGGCGACACCTACCTGGGCGGCAAAATCCAAGCCGTGGACGAGGTGGAGCACGCGGAGTTTCACGAATACCGGCTCAAACCGGCCGAAACCCGTCAGCTTTTCGCGGATAAGGGCTGGAAGACGGTGGTGGCGTTCCAGACGCGCAACCCGATCCATCGCGCCCACGAGTACCTGCAGAAATGCGCGCTGGAGCAGACCGACGGCCTGCTGATTCACCCGCTGATGGGCGCCACGAAAAAGGGCGACATTCCCGGCGACGTGCGTTTCGCTTGTTACAACGCCCTGACCGAGGGCTACTACAACATGGATCGCGTGGCGATTACGATTTTCCCGGCGGCGATGCGTTACGGCGGCCCGCGGGAGGCGATCTTCCACGCGTTGGTACGCAAGAACTACGGCTGCACGCACTTGATCGTCGGCCGCGACCACGCCGGCGTGGGCTCCTACTACGGCACCTACGACGCGCAGAACATCTTCTCGGAATTCACGCCGGAAGAAATCGGCCTGACGCCGATGATGTACGAGCACTCCTTCTTCTGCACCGAATGCGGCAACATGGCCAGCAGTAAGACCTGCCCGCACGGCAACGATGCCCATGTGTTCTTATCCGGCACGAAGGTTCGCGAGATGCTGGCGCAGGGTCAGCGTCCGCCCGCGGAGTTTACCCGCCCGGAAGTGGCGGATATTTTGATGAAATTCTACCAAAGCGAACAGGACTTCTAGGGAGCCGACTATGAAAAAAATGGTTGTCATCGGTTTGGACTGCGCGGCGCCTCGGTTGGTGTTCGACCAGTTCAAGGACATCATGCCCCACACGTGGAGCATCATCAGCCGCGGGATTCACGGGCCGCTGCGCAGCACCGATCCGCCGATCACCGTGCCGGCCTGGACGTCGATGATGTCCAGCAAGGACGCGGGCCAGCTCGGCGTGTACGGTTTTCGCAACCGGGCCGATTACTCCTACAAAGGGCTGTATTTCGCCAACAACGACGCAATCAAGGTAAAGCGCGTCTGGAATTATCTGTCACGCAAGCGGATCAATTCGTTCATTCTGGGCGTGCCGCAAACCTACCCGCCCAAACCGTTGCGCGGCACGCTGGTGGCGAGCTTTCTCACGCCGTCCAAGGATGTGCAGTGGACCTACCCGCCTGAGGCGGCGGCGCAAATCGACGCGTGGGCGGGTGGCGACTACATCATCGACGTGAAGAATTTCCGCACCGACAACAAGGATTCGCTGCTGGAGCAGTTGTATGAAATGACCAAGCGTCGTTTCCAAGTGTTCGGCGAGGCGATTCGGCAGGACGAGCACGAATTCTACATGATGGTCGAGATGGGCGTGGACCGCATCCATCACGCGTTCTGGCGCTATCACGATCCGGAACACCGCTTGTATGAGCCGAACCACAAGTACGAACACGCGATTCGCGACTACTACAAGTATCTCGACGACCGCATCGGCGAGTTGCTGGAAGTGATCTCCGAGGACACGGCGATCCTGATCGTCTCCGACCACGGCGCCAAGGGCATGCACGGCGCGATCTGCGTCAACGAGTGGCTGATCCAGAAGGGGTACCTCACGTTGCTGACCACCCCGGAGTCACCGCAGCGCCTGAAGATGGACATGATCGACTGGTCCAAAACCAAGGTGTGGGGCGAAGGCGGCTATTACAGCCGCGTGTTCTTCAACGTGCAGGGTCGCGAGCCTGAGGGCATCATTCCGCCCGAGGAATACGACGCCTTCCGCGACGAAGTACAGCGCGAGCTCGAGGCGATCGAGGACGAGAACGGCGTCAACATCGACACCAAGGTGTTGCGGCCGGAGCAGATCTACCGCGAGGTGAAAAACATCGCGCCGGATTTGATCGTCTACTTCGGCGACCTGAACTGGCGCAGCGCGGCGCAGGTCGGCACGGGTCAGGTGCACATTTTCGAGAACGACACCGGGCCCGACGACGCCAACCACGATTACAACGGTATCATCTCGCTGACCCTACCCGAGGGGAAGGCGCAGGAAGCGGAACAGTACTCGATTTACGATGTCGCGCCGACGATTCTCGAATACTTCGGTCTCGACATTCCCGAAGACATGATTGGCAAAAGCATTCTATAGAAAGGACGAGATACGATGAAGAAAGGTTTCACCCTGTGGTTCACGGGCCTATCGGGCTCGGGCAAGTCGACGCTGGCCGAAATGGTCGAAGAGACGCTGCTGGAACGCGGCATGAACGTTGAAGTGCTCGACGGCGATGTCGTGCGCACCAACCTGTCCAAGGGCCTGGGCTTCTCGAAAGAAGACCGTGACATCAACATCCGCCGCATCGGTTTCGTGTGCAACCTGCTGACGCGCAACGGCGCCGTGGCCATCGCGGCGGCCATCAGCCCCTATCAGAATATTCGCGACGAGAACCGCAAGCTCGTCGGCCGCTTCGTGGAAGTGTACGTCGAATGCGACCTGGACACCTTGGTCGATCGCGACGTGAAAGGCCTCTACAAAAAAGCGCTGTCGGGCGAAATCAAGAACTTCACCGGCGTGAGCGATCCGTACGAAGCCCCGTCAAATCCGGAAGTCGTCGTCAACAGCAATACCCAAACGCCGCAGGAATCGCACGACAAAATCATCCGCACGCTGGAACTGATGGCCTACGTCCCGTCTGAAGACGGCGCCGAATACGACGCGGATCAAGAAGCGGAAATCAAAAAGCGACTCAAAGATCTCGGCTACATCTAAACAAGCCAAGACAAGCACCAATTCCCTTTACCGGCCCGGTCCTCCCCGGGCCGGTTTTTTATGTCCTGCCGCGTCGGACCGGGCGCGCGTGGTGGGCGGATCACGGTTCCTTTTTCGAGAACCTCATCACGTACTGCGACGCGCACGGCCAGTGGCAGGAATTCGAGGAATACACCGACCAGAACATTCGCGCGGCGCTCGCCCCGCTTGCCGATGATTTCGGCGCGTTCATTCTCGAACTGCTCGCCGACAAGTGGCAGGAACGCTTGGACGCGCTGGAGTAGCGGCCGGGCGATTCGTCCCGTCGTTGTGTTTGACTAAGAATCGAATGCTTTTTCACGGCCTCTTGCTAAATAAGATCTCCACGATTTTATGATGCTTTGTTCTCGCGCCAAACAAATCAACCTTCTCTTCTATGTCTGTTGGGTCTCCATCTGTTCTCAAAAAGAAATACCCTCTCGTTAAATTTGGGCAATAATAGGGTGCGTGTTCGTTTTCAGTAACCGGCCTAACAATAACATTTTTCCTTTTCTCGAATTGCGTTGTTTCGTGGCAGAAAAACATATCTTTGCCAATGTCGTAAATGACCGTGAGGTCGCCCATGTATACATCGACCGGGCTTTCTTCGTACCAAGTTCGCTCGCGCATGATCTTTTCCACATCCTCGGCCAAATCGTATCTGAAATCTTTCAATTCCTCGCCGATCTCGCTGACAATTGCCACGCGCGGTTTCATATGTTCGAGCATCATCAACAGGCCGCGTATTCCCAAATGATTTGGATAGAAAAGCAGCCTTCGTTTGCTATCTTCTGCAGTCAACTGCTCGTAGTCGAAATCTTCAAACTCGTATTCCGTCTTGATCGAGCCAATGTGCGGCACGAGCATATCCGGCCGTTGAAACTCTTGGGGATAACGACGATATATTGCGTGCTCCGCTTCCGGACCATGCTGAAGAATGGGATCGCCGTTTTTATCGCGACTTATCTCGCCGTTTTTTTTCCTCGCCGGCGGGAAAAGCCCCGTATCACCGGTAAACACGACGCGTTTTGTTGTTTCGCCAATCTGAAAATTGAAAGCAACGCCAACGGCTAGATCGCTGGTGATAACGTCGTCGTGGTAAGCTGGAAGTACAACGAGTTCGGCCTCCGGTAAGCCGAATAGTTTGATCCGCCTTGGTTCGCCGCATCCATCTCCCGGATTCAACACTTCCACCTGACCGATGTACGAGCTATCACGCAAGGGGAGAAAGCCGCAGAACTTTCGCTCCGCGCCATGGCTCAGATAGACGTGTATCTTCTTGACCGGCTTATCCTGTCTGAGGCATTCCCTATTATATTGGAAAAACAGCCCAAGCAAGGACTCGAAATCCTGCGTATGATCGTTATGAGCGTGGGTAATCACAATGTGATGAATGTCGTGAATGCGGCCGCCCATTTTGCCGAAATTGCTGATGTAATCGTGGCCCGGATCAATCACGATGCCTTGACCCTGAAACCAAATGTAATAGCCGCCCCCGAGGTCGATTTCGTGCATGTCGGGAACGGTTGGCGTAAATGAGTTCCACTGACGCAGATCGAAAAAGATGCAACGGTCGTTTTCTGCGAAACTGCTCTTTGCCGATAAAAATTCCTTAGATCTTCCCTGCTGCTTTTGCATTTGGGTTTTAAAACTTTTTTGCTTTTCCGGCGTGATAATTCGCGGAATCGTGTCAAGAATTCCGTATGCTTCCCCAAGAATCGCCGCCGCCCACTGGGCGGATTGCTCATCGTCGCCTACAATCTCCTTGACCTTGTCGATAACAACTTTTGCCGCCTCTTGGTCGTTTTGCTTTCCTAACGCATAGGCCTTCGCGAGTAGCAGAAGTCCCCGGATTTTTTCGGGTAGATTCTTAAATATTCTATCGTTTTCATTAAATCGATCCGCTCTCTCTACTGCAGCAGCGAAATTCTTTGATTCCACACATGAAAACACAGATTGAACAGCAGATCGGCCGACCAGTTCCAACAACTCCGTGGCCTCGGCCTTCCCAAAGCGCGACACGACTGCATCGTACGCGGCCAGCGCATCCTCGAAACGTTCCTGTGCCTCGAGCAATACGCCTTTGTTGAACAACGCCTTCGCGACCTGAACCAACAACTCCGTGGCCTCGGCCTCCCCAAAGCGCGACACGACTTCGTCGCACGCGGCCAGCGCCTCGTCGAAACGTTCCTGCGCCTTGAACAACACACCTTTGTTGAACAACGCCATCGCGACCGGCTCCAACAACTCCGTGGCCTCGGCCTCCCCAAAGCGCGACACAACCTCGTCGTAGGCGACCAGGGCC
>JAVCCK010000028.1 GCA_030765525.1 Candidatus Lernaella stagnicola | reverse complement strand
GGCGCCGGCCGGCACACCCTCAAACTGCTGGGCAGCGTGGACATCGTCGGCGTGGACATCGTGGCGATTCTGGATGAAAGCCCCGATGCGATCGGCAGCCGCATTTTGCGCGTGCCGGTGCGGCCGCTGAGCGAGGCGGGCGAGCTGGACATCGACGCCATCGTCGTTAGTTCCGACCGCTGGGAAACGCAGATGCTGGAGAAGGTCGCCCCGTGGCGCGAGAAGGGCATTTACGTCACGGGCTTCTATACTCGGGACGACAAGGCGCAGCCATGAAAATCGGCATGGTCTCGCGGGAATACCCACCGTTTTTCGGCGGTGGTGTGGGCACGTATGTCTACCAGATGAGCCGGGCGTTCGCCGAAGCCGGACACGAGGTACACGTGTTTACCGTGCGCACCGGGACAGACGACCGGCACGCCGATCCGCCGGGCGTGACCGTGCATCGAGAGCCGTTCGAGCCAACCGAAATTCAACACGCCGGATTTCAGGGATCGTGGACCGCGGCCCAGGCATGGTTCCAGGTGGCTTCGCTGTTTCGCGGCGCGTTGTTGGAATGGGCGGCCGACCACGAACTAGATGTCGTCGAGTTCCCCGAGTGGGAGGCGCCCGGCTGGATGTTGGCGCTGGACTGGCAGTGGACCGTGCCCATGGTCGTCAACAGTCACACCCCCACGTGGGTGCTGCAGGAACTCAACGGCCAGCCGCCCCTGCCGGGGGCCTTGTTGGAGAAGCTGCAACTGGCCCTCGCCGACGGGGTTTGTGCGCCCTGTTCGCCCATGGCCGTGCGGGTGGAAGCGGGCGTGGCGCTCGCGGCGCCGGTAACGGTCGTGCATCATCCCTTTTTCGCCGACGGCGTGCTCGACGAAGCGGCCCCACCGACGGGCCGGCGCATGCTGTACGTCGGGCGGCTGGAGCGGCGCAAGGGCGTGATCACCCTCGTGGACGCGGCGCAGCGGGCGCTGGGTGAATTCGCGGATGCCGAACTGGTGTTGGTCGGCGGCGACACGACGACGCGGCCCGGCGGCGGCTCCATGAAGGAGTATCTCTGCGAGCGCATCGACGCGAGGTTTCGATCCCGCATCCATTTTGTCGAGAACATTCCTCCCGCGGAGTTGTACGAGTACTACCGCGCGGCGCTGTTTTGCGTGTTTCCGTCGATTTTCGAGAATTTCCCGAACGTGTGCCTGGAAGCCATGGCCGCGGGCCGCACGGCGATTGTCGGCCGCGACTCGGGCATGGTCGAGATGATCGGCGAGGCGGGCGTGCCGGTCGCTCCGGAAGACCCGGATTCGCTCGCCACGGAGATGATCGCGCTGCTGGGCGATCCCGAACGCGCTGCTACGTTGGGCCGCCGCGCTTTCGATCGGGTCCGCGACGTTTTCGCGCCGGAAAAAATGGCGGCGCGCCGGGTGGCGTTTTACCAATCAATCATCGACCAGGTCGGGGCGCGGTCATCGCTCCAAAAACGACTCGCGCGCGTCGCGTTGCCGGTGTGGCGCGAGGTCATGCCCGAATACGCCGCAGCTTTCCGGGTACTTCTGGAAGGGTGCGCCGACGAGGACGAAAGCGCGTCGCCGGCTGATCGCGTTCTTCGTAAGGTGCGCGCTCATGCGCCGTGGCCTGAACGACCGCTGCGCGCGGCGTTGTACGGTGGGGGGCAACACACGCGCAAGTTGGCGCCGTATTTCGGCCGACTCGCCGAGCGGGGTCTCGAAATCGCGTTGATTCTGGACGACGATCCGCGGCGCGCGGGCCAGGACATCGCGGGTGTCAAAATCGCCCCGCCGAGTGCGGCCATCGAGCAGGGTGTCGACATTGTCGTGCTTTCCTCCGACGCCGCCGAGCCCATGCTGTGGGAAAAAAGCCGGCCGCTGCGGGCGGCGGGATTGCCGGTCGTGCGGCTCTACGCCCCGGACGACTGACATGCTGGATTTCCTGGGTATCGGGGCGCAGCGCACGGGCACCACGTGGTTGCATTACACGCTGCAAAAACACCCGCAATTGGTGTTGCCGTTTCACAAGGAAATCCACTTTTGGGACGCCGACCACGCCTCCAGCACCTGGAAGCGGGACCTGGCGTGGTATCTGGGTTTATTCCAGGGGCATGGTCCCGCGGTACGCTGTGGCGAGATCACGCCGTCCTACGCCCTGCTACCCGTCGATGTGATTCGCCGAATCCGCGACGCCAAAGCCGATTTGCGCATTTTGTTCACGGTGCGCAACCCGATCGACCGCGCGGTGTCGCACGCCTTGATGCAATTCTGCAAGATCGAAGGACGCGCCGTGGATTCGCTGTCGAAAGAAGAGGTGCTCGCTCACTGCCTCTCCCAAAAGTCGCGCGAGCGCGGGGATTATGCGGCCTGCCTGGAACGATGGTTCGGCGTGTTTGCGCCCGAAAACTTTTTCATCGAGGAATTCGACGCCATGCGCGCCGACAATCGCGGCTACCTGCGCAAACTGTTTCGCTTCCTGGATGTGGACCCGTCACCCGCGTCCACGTGGTCGACCGACGAAATCACCGACCTGCGAAACGTGATGCCGCCCTACCGCATTTCCAGTCCTGCCCGCGGCATGTTGCGCGAGTTGTACGCCGAGCCCGTCGCGCGTTTATCGAAGCTGCTGGACCGCGATTTCTCGGCTTGGCTCGCCTGACGCGCTGGCCACGTCGGGGGAAACCCGCTACTGTCGAAGGGGTTGGACGCAGCGGCGCCGGAGGGCGCACCGACGCCGTTGGTGATGGGGAGGCGTCGTAATGTACGTCATCATCAAAAACATGAAAGTGGAGCCGGCGGATCTGGACAACCGGGGCGGACGGGCGCGCCTGTCCGCGGAAGCCATTACGACCGTCCACGATGCGGCGATCAAGAACGTGGAATTGGTCGGCTCGCAAGTGCCCAACGCCGCGCCGCGCTCGTTGCGGCCGGTGCGCGGCCAGATCATCAATGCGACGCGCGAGGGTTTCTACGAAACGTCGCTGGCGATCCCCCCCCTGATCGATCCCGGCGAATACGAGCTGACACTACGGGCCCGCGACTCCGAGGGCTACACCGGGCGCGCGAAAACCCACCTGAGAATTACCTACCGCCGTCCACCTTACGAAGGCTCAATTGACAGCCCGGAAAACCGCGCGACGTTGGCCAAACTGGCGCACGCGCCGATCGTTCCGGGCAACGCCGTCGAGGTGCTGTGGGACGGCGAGACCGCTCTGGCCCGGCGGTTGGAATTGATCGAGAGCGCGAAGCGGCAGATCAACCTGCAGAATTACGTGTTCGCCATCACCGGCATCGGCCGGCAGGTGTACGAGGCGCTATTGCCGCGCTTGGATAAGGGCGTGGAAGCCAACGTCTTGCTTAACGCAGGCACCCAGATACCCGGCGCGATGCTCAGCACGTTGCGGCTTTCGGCGCATCGCATTTTGGCGGAAATCGCCGGCTTCCTGGAGGATCAGGGGCTCACCTTGGGAGCGAAGCTCAGCGGCGAGGAAGTCCAAAAGCATCTGCGCGCCTGGAAACGCCAAAACGTCAATCTAGAGTTGTTCGGCGGCAGCTTGTTCAGCAAACGCGGCCTTGCGCCGCAAAGCGAATCGGCGCCCGCCGCCGTGTGGTTGGTCAAGATGATCAAGGATTCTCTGGGTGAGGATTTCTTCGGGGAGAACTCCTCGGAGGGCGATTGGCGCCAACAGGCCTATCGCGGCCCGGGCGGCTTGCCCGCGATTCCGCTGCTCGATTACGCGATTCACGAAAAGATTCTCCTGGCCGACGCGCGCCGCGCCATCGTGGGCGGCCGCAACTTGTCCGACGAATACTTCGCCCCGTGGATCGACGTGGATGTGTTGCTCGAGGGGCCGGTGGTCAAGCAGGTGCAGCGCGGCTTCGTGCGCAGCTTCCTGGAATTGGCCGAAACCGCCGAGCCGCCGACCGTGGCAGACTTGCGACCGCGATTGAAAACGGCGGGACCTTCCGACGTTCAGTTCGTGCAGTCGCGCCCGTGGCGGGGCGAATACTACACGCTCAACGCCCTGGTCACCGCCATTCAAATGGCGCGCAAGCGGGTTTATGCCTACTCGCAGTACCTGGTGCTGCCCGATGGTTTGCTGCTGGACGCGCTTCTCGATGCGGCGCAGCGCGGCGTCGATGTGCAGATCATCACGAACTCGCAAACCGCCGGGCAGGAGCTGTACTGGTCGACCGGATACTTCGTTTCGCTGAACTACTTCGCGCGGCTGCTCAAGGCCGGAATCAAGATCTATTTGAACCCCGGCACGCCGGAGCAGGAAGAAAAGCAGCCCTATTTGCACGCCAAAGAGTTTCTCATCGACGACGAACTGACGATGATCGGCTCGTTCAACCTCTCGACGCGCAGTTGCTTTGTCGAGTCGGAAAACCTCGTCAACATTTTCGATCGCCGCATCGCCGAGGACGAATTGGCGCGCTTCGCCGCACACCGCCGGGACGCCGTCGAGGTGACGCCCACGTTCATGCGCGATGCCTACCGCGAACATCGCACGACGATGGAATTCGCGCGCAGCTTCGAACTGTTTTTCTAACGCGAAAAATATCGGAAAAATTAAATCGTGAGCGCGCTCGTCGCTACTTCAGCCTGGGGCGAGGGCCGAACTACAGCAAAAACGCCAGTAACACGCCCGCAGCAACCGCCGAGCCGATAACACCCGCCACGTTGGGCGCCATGGCGTGCATGAGCAGGAAGTTCGAGGGGTCTTCTTGCAGGGCGACGGTGTTGACCACGCGCGCGGCCATGGGCACGGCGGAGACGCCTGCGGCGCCGACCAGCGGATTGATCTTGTCTTTGGTGACCAGGTTCATCAGTTTGGCGAAAAGTATGCCCGCGGCCGTCGCCACGCAGAAGGCCGCGACACCGAGGCCGAAGATCATCAACGCTTTGGTCGTCAGGAAGGTCTGCGCGTTGGCCGACACACCCACGCACAGGCCGAGCAGAATCGTGACGATGTCGATAAACGATGTCTTCGCCGTGACGGCCAAACGGTCGGTGACGCCCGATTCACTCAGCAGGTTGCCGAAAAACAGCATCCCCAGAAGCGGCAGCGCCTTGGGCACGAGCAGGCACGTGAGAAGCAGGCCCGCAATCGGGAACACGACGCGTTCCAGGCGCGAGACCTGGCGCGGTTGCGGCATGCGGATCAGTCGTTCCTTGCGGGTGGTCAGCAGGCGCATGATGGGCGGCTGGATGATCGGCACTAGGGCCATATAGGAATAGGCGGCGATGGATATCGGCGCGAGGAAATCGGCGTTCAGTAGGCTGGTGACATAGATAGCCGTGGGGCCGTCGGCGCCGCCGATAATGCCGATGGAACCTGCCTCTTTGGCAGTAAATCCGAGGGCGAGTGAGCCGAGGAAGGTGCCGAAAATGCCGACTTGCGCCGCCGCGCCCAGCAACACGAGGCGCGGACTGCAAATCATGAAGGAGAAATCGGTCATCGCGCCAATGCCGAGAAAAATCAGCGGCGGGTAAATCTCGTGCGTGATGCCGAGGTAAAGCCAGTGGAACGGGCTGTGCGGGTCCGCCAGCAGCGTGATGAGCTGCCCGGTTTCGTCGAATCCCCACGGGATGTTCGTGAGAATCATGCCGAAGCCGATGGGCACCAACAGTAGGGGTTCATAGTTCTTGGTGACCGCCAGGTAAATGAACACCAGGCCGATACCGATCATGATTAGAAATCGCACATCGTCTAGATGGGCGATGCCGGTGGAATCAAAGAGTTCGAGAAGGCTTTGCACGGAAATCTCCCGTGATGCGGTGACTTAGCGTCGGCGCCGGCCGCCGAACAATACGCGCTGGCGGTAGGTCTGCCGCCAAGAGCGGCCTTCGCCCGGCTTGGGGTTGAATAAGGGACGCACTTGGCCGGAGGCTGCCAGGAGCAACGCCACGGCGATCGCGGCTACGCGTTTTCGTTTGGCGTGCAATACGGGGTCGACCGGCGCCGCGGGGGGCGGTTCGGCTGCGGCACGCGGTGGTTCAGGCGCACTCGGCGTCGGTTCGGCGGTTACCGTTTCCGATTCGCCTCGGCAAAATAACCTTTTGAAAATGTAGGTAAAAACGGCCAGCAGGATTAGCGCCGTGAAAACGGTACCCATGCCGATCATCGTCATCATCAGGCCGAAATGCGGATCCTCGGGGTTCATGGCGTCCTTCGCTTCCGGTCGAATTTTGCGCGCCACTATACTCCGGCACCGGCCTGCGGGCAAGCATGTCGCGGTCGTGGCGGTTTGTTTTCGCTTGAGGGAGCGAGCGCATGCGGGAAGACGCGATTGTTACACCGGAAACGAAAGCGTCATTCCGAATTGAACCCACCCTCATCCGGCGTGTCCAAGATGCTGAAATTAGGTGCGCCCCGGGGGTGCGGAAACGGCTTCGGTCCCTTGCAAAAAGCGATGCATCTTGTTATCGTTCGGCGGCTTTTCCAGAGGGGGAAAGACGGTAGGAGTGTAACAACCTTAAGATGTTGTACCTGGAGTACATAAAGAAGTACCTGTGGGTCGTGCGCCTTGTGGTGTTAGCGCTATGCGCTTACCTGGCGGCGAACGCAGTGTCCATCTACATTCGTGGGAAAATCGTCACGGCGCCGACGGTCAATCTGGCCGCGGCGGCCGCCGGCGGTTCGGCGTACACTTCGATCAACGTCTACGACATAGTCTTGAAGCGCAGCCTATTTAATTCGGCCGGCGTCAACCTGGAGGCGGGCTTTACCGCCCGGGATTCCGGCCCGACGATCGGCAGCGAAGATTTCGTGCTCATGGGAGTGATCGCCGGATTGCCGGATCTTTCCTACGCGGTGATCAACACGCGTCACAACGGCGAGACAGCCGTATTTCGCGTGGGGGATACGGTCGCCGACGTTGCCGACGTGCTGGCCATTCGCGCCCGCGAGGTGGAGTTGTTGCACGACGGCGAGCGCAAGGTCATCTCCCTTCCCGATTTGGGCGAGGGGCTCTCTTCGGCCGGCGATCGTTGGAACCGCACGGTGGGCGAGGCGGTGGCCGATGGCATCAAGAAGGTCGGCGAAAACGAGTTTGTCGTATCCAGCGAGGTGATCGAGAACGCCTTTGAGGACATGGCGTCGATGCTGCGCGGCGCGCGGATTATGCCGCACATCGAAAACGGGCAAATCGACGGTTTTAAGATACATCGGATTAAGAGCAGCAGTTTGTACAAAAAAATCGGTCTGCAAAACGGCGACATTCTGCACCGGGTCAATTCCATCGAAATCAAGGGCCCGGAAGACGGTCTGCGGTTGTTTCAGGAATTGCGGACGGCCAAGAATATTTCGATTGACGTGACGCGGAAAGGGTCGCGGCAGACATTGAGTTACACGGTTAAGTAACCGGGGAGCTTCGATCGCGTGGTCGGAGCGGCTGGAGTAAGCATGATTTTATCGCGAAAGACGGGGCGCCTACTCATCTTCCTACTGGCATGTTGGCTGGGATCCTTCGTGCTGTGGGGCGGGGTGGCGAACCTCGTTGGTTTGGACGTCGCGTTTGCCCAACAGCAGGACGACGAAGAGGACGAAGAAGACGAGGGTACGCCCGCCGTGGTGGCCGGACCGGCCGCGCCGGATAAATGCCCCGACGGGCTGGTGCGGGTGAATTTCAACGATACGGACATTCAAGATATCGTCAAGACGATGGCGGCGACGACCAAACAGAACTTCATGCTCGACAAAACCATCACCGGCAAAATTACCATTATCTCGCCAACCTGCGTGACGCCCGAGGAAGCCTACGACGTTTTCCAATCGGTGCTCTACGTCCACGGTATGACGACCCTGAAAGTGGGCAAGCTCAATAAAATCGTCAAGCGCGCCAACGCGCAATCCCAGCCCATCGATACGCTCACGCGCGGTTTGGGCCGCGACAACGAAAAATTCATTACCCAGTTGATCTCCCTACAGAACGTGGACGCCGTGGAAATCGCCACCGCGTTTCGGCCCCTGATCAGCGCTGAGGGCAACGTTTTCGCATACGGCCCCAGCAACATGCTGATCATCTTGGATTCCGCGGCCAACATAAATCGCTTGTTCCGCATCATCCAAAAGCTTGACATCGAGGGAACCGAAACCCTCTTGGAAGTTATTCCTATCGAATACGCCTCCGCCGACACGTTGGCCGACGTCATCATGGAACTTTTGGAAGAGGCGAATGCGAGCAGCCGGGGCGCCAGCGCCGCCGCTTCGCGGACCAGCGCCCTTCGCGCCAGGTTGCGCCAGCGGCGTTTGGCCCGCGGCGGCAAGGCCGGACGCGCCTCCGGCATCGGGGCGGCCAATTCGCAAAGCATCGCGGCGGGCGAGACCATGCGCATCATCCCGGATATGCGCACCAACAGCTTGGTGGTCAAGGCCAACAAATTCACCCTGCGGCGCATCAAAGACGTGGTGCGAAAACTCGACCAGCCACTGCCCGGAGGCGAAGGCAAAATTCACGTCGTGTATCTGGAAAACGCTGACGCGACCGAAATGGCCGGCATCTTAGCCGATCTAGCCGGGACCGGCGGCGGCGCGGGCGGCGCGAGCGCCCTCAATGCGCGCAACCGCAACACGCGCACCGGTCGTTCGTCGCGCGCCAGTTCTGCGGCCGGCGCTCTCTCCAGCCGTTTCGGAGCCAGCAGCCGTCTGGGGGGCAGCAGCCGCCTCGGCGGCTCCTCGCTGGGCAGCGGCGGAGTCAACCGCAATTCGGGCAACCCGACCCGGGGTATCGCCCAGACGACCGGCCGCTTCATGGCCGATTTCGACGGCGCGGTGCGTATCACCTCCGACCCGGCGACCAACAGCTTGGTGATCATCGCCAGCAACCGCGACATGGCGATTCTGCGCGAGGTGATCAACAAACTCGATATTCAGCGGCCGCAGGTATACGTGGAAGTGCTGATCGCTGAAATCACCGCGGCGCGCGGCCTGGAAGTGGGATTCGAGTTCCGCTCGACCAACGACCCGGGCGAAGAAGGCGTGCAGGTGATCGGCGGCACGAACTACGGCGGCATTCAAAACGCGGCGGTCAATCCGCTCGGGATCTCCGGCTTCGCGGTCGGCGCGGCCGACGGCACGATCGAATTCGCGGGGGAGACCTTCGCCAACATCGGCGCGTTGTTCCGCGCTTTGCAGAGCGATCGCGACGTCAACATCATGGCGACGCCGCACATCCTGACGACCGATAACGAAGAGGCGGAGATCGTCATCGCCGACAACATTCCGTTCGTCACGGGGCAGATTTTCTCCAACGCCTTCAACAATCCGACCACGACGGTCGAGCGGCAAGACGTGGGCATTACGCTGCGCATCACCCCGTCCATCAACGAGTCAGACATGGTGCGCCTGACGCTCTACACCGAATCGTCCTCCGTGACCGAAAGCCCGGCGGGCCTTTCGGCCTCGCAGGTGGGCATCACCACGGCCAAGCGCAGCGCGGATTCGGTCGTGGTCGTAAAGAGCCGGCAATCGGTGATCATCGGCGGACTGATGAAGGACAATATCACCTACGCCGAGGCCAAAGTGCCGGTGCTGGGCGACATCCCGTTGCTGGGTTACTTGTTCAAGACCAGCAAGCGCAACACCGAAAAAACAAACATGCTGATTTTCATCACGCCGTACATCATCAAAGACAACGGCGATCTGGAAGAAGTCACGCGGCAGGCCAACTACCGCCTGCAACGCTTCCGTCAGGAAAACCGCCTGCAGCGCAAGCGGGACCTGAATGAAGGACAAATGAAGCCGCGGGAACGGGTGTTCCGGCCCTCGGACTCCAACGGGATCGATGTCGATCCCACGTTACGCGGCACCTCCGTGCGGCAAGACGGCGAACCGGATGATGAGCGCGACGACGAGAGTCCCCTCGACATCACCCCCGACTATGACGACGACGGTGCCGCGGGTGACGCGGTCGACGACGGCGCTGCCGATGATGCGGCCGACGACGGCGACGGCCAGGATCCCGATTTCGGTCAGGGGGAATAGGGCTCGATGTATAAGCGGCTCGGCGAAATCCTCAGCGACAAGGGGTTGGTCACCAGCGAGCAGGTCGACGAAGCGCTCGAAGCGCAGAAGGCCAAGGGCGGTCGCCTGGGCGAAATCCTCATCAAGATGAAATTGGTGGACGAAGCGCAGGTTCTGCGGGCCGTCGCCGAGCAACTTGATCTGCCCTTCGTGGAAAGCGTGAAGTCCGACGAAATCGACGTCGCGCTGATCTCGAAAATCCCCATCGCCTACGCCAAGCGCAAAAGGGTGTTACCCGTCGCTCGCGACGAACAAAGCGGCCTCGTGCGCGTGGTCGTTGCCGACCCACTCGACTTCGGATCCCTCGACGACCTAAGCCTCTTTCTGGGCGGCGAATTGGACATCGGCGTCGCCACCAGCGGCGTGATCTTCGATACCATCAATCTGACCTACGACCGGATGAGCGACACCACCGACGAGGTCATGGGCAGCCTGGAGGAAGAGCAGGGCTACGGCGACATCTACGAAGAACCGCCCGACCTGATCGACGTGGAAGACGAAGAAGCGCCGATCATCCGCCTGGTCAACCACCTGATGTTCCGCGCGGTGAAAGAGCGGGCCAGCGATATTCACATCGAGCCCTTCGAATCGGAAATCGTCGTGCGCTTCCGTATCGACGGCGTCCTCTACGAAGTGATGAAGCCGCCCAAGCGCTTCCAATCCTCGATCGCCAGCCGTATCAAAATCATGGCGGACCTCAACATCGCCGAAAAACGGCTGCCGCAAGACGGACGCATTCGCATCAAAATCGCGGGCAACGATATCGATATCCGTACCAGCGTCATCCCCACCGCCCACGGCGAGCGCGTCGTCATGCGCTTGCTGGATAAATCTTCGGTGCGCCTCGACCTGGAAGACCTCGGCCTCGGTGGCGTGAAGTTCGACCAGCTTCTCGATCTCATTCAGCGGCCCCACGGCATTCTGCTGGTCACCGGCCCCACCGGCTCGGGTAAAACCACGACTCTGTACGCGGCCCTCGTGCGCCGCAATACGCCCGATGTGAACATCCTGACCGTCGAAGACCCGATCGAATACCAGCTCAGGGGCATCGGCCAGATGCAGGTCAACCCGAAAATCAACCTGACCTTCGCCGGCGGCTTGCGCGCCTTTTTGCGGCAAGACCCCGACATCATCCTCATCGGCGAGATCCGCGACCTGGAGACGGCGGAAATCGCCGTGCAGGCCTCACTCACCGGCCACTTGGTGTTCTCGACCCTGCACACCAACGACTCGGCCAGCGCCTTGACGCGCCTGGTCGACATGGGCGTCGAGCCCTTCCTTGTCTCCAGTTCGCTGGTCGGCGTGATGGCTCAGCGCTTGGTGCGCGTGCTTTGCGATAACTGCAAGAAAGCGGTCGAACCCAAACCCATACAACTCAAGAAACTCGGCGTCGCGCCCGAAGACCTCAACGGCAGACCCATCTTCGAGCCGGTCGGTTGCGACGCGTGCCTCAACACCGGGTACCTGGGCCGAACCGCGATCTACGAAATCCTGCGCGTGACCCCCCCCGTGCGGGCAATGGTGCTGCAAAACGTCGACGCGGGGACCATCAAAAAGCAGGCTGTCGAAAAGGACGGCATGCTCACGCTGCGCATGGACGGTGCGGATAAAGTGCTGGCTGGCATGACTTCCATTGAAGAAGTGCTGCGCGTCACCCAGGCCGATTTCGACTAGCCGGAGCGGTTCGTCTCCTCAAATCACGCAATCAGGTCAGCAGCCGCAGGCGCCCGTATCGTCGTCATCATCGTTCGACGAAGCGCCGGGCGCGGCGTCATCATCGTCGTCCGTCGCGTCGCTGTCATCATCGGCGGGCGCGGTGTCGTCGTCGCCGGGGGTTGTGTCGTCGTCCGCCGTTTCCACGGCGAGGATCGTCACGCGGTCGGGCTCGCCGGCGAACTCGAAATCACTGACGACTAATTCGAACTCGTACTCCCCAACCTGACTGGCCGTGAACACCGGCGCGACAGCCGCAGGGTCGTCCAGCGCCGCCGACTCGCCGCCGACCTGCGTCCAGGCGTAGGTCAGCGGATCGCCTTCCAGGTCGTAGGAGGCGCTGCCGTCCAGTTGCACGACCGCGCCGACTTCCACTTCCTGGTCCGGCCCGGCCTCGGCCACGGGCGCAGTGTTGATGCCCGTGTATTTCATCGTCATGAAAGCCTGACCGACCACCCAGGCGTCACGTCCGACGAACTCGATGTCGAGCGGAGCGTACGTGCCTTCATTAAAGGGATCCACCTGCCACGTGTCACCGCCGTCCTCGGTGTAAAACACGATCGTCCGCGCCAGCGGGAACGATGGACCGTCGGCGATCACGAAGCCCAGGTGATCGCTCACGAAATTGATGTCATACATCCAGTACTCGTCGATTAACCCCGAAATCGATTGCCACGGCGGCAGGTTCACTTCCTGCCATGTCGCGCCGCCGTCGCGGGTGCGCAGCAGCACGTACAAGGGGGAAACGAATCCTTTGTACGATTCGCCGATCGCGAAACCGTTATCCTCGTCGAGGAAAAGGACATTGTAGAACGCCCGGGCGTCGTCTTGGTGCAGCACCGTCCAGCTTTGACCACCGTCCGTCGTTTTCATGATTTTGCCGTACGCGCCCTTCGGGCCGTTATCTGGATGAGCCAGCCCATAGGCCATGCGGTAGCGCGCGTCGCGTTCCATGCGCGTGCGGTGAATCGCCCACTCCACGACCTGCTGGGGCTGCGTCGCCTCGGTCAAGATCGGCGGCGCGAGGTCGTCGTCGTAAAAACCGGTGCCGATGTAGCCGGTTTGATCGTCGAGGAAGAAAATGTCGTGCACGCGGACTTCCCACTCGTCCGAGGATGTGTCCGGATTGCCCAGGTGCGTCCAGTTCCGACCGCCGTCGGATGTGACCAGGAAGGTGCCGTATTGCCCGCCGGCGTAGCCCACCGCTTCGTCGAGCATGTGGATCACGTTGATCGAGCCGTTGAGCGGCGCGTCGTGAAGAACGGCCGGCTGCCAGGTTTCCCCGCCGTCTTCGGTCACGTGCGCTTCGGTGCCGTTGAGGAATATGCAGGCCAGGCAGAGCGGTTCGGGCAGGGCGTCGAAACAGGCGTCTTTGGCGCCGAAGCCGCCGCGGATGCCGTAGGTTTCGCTAACGAACTGTACGTCGAGAATCATGTGGACGAACTTGAACATGCCGCAAAAGCCGGGGTCGGCCACCACGCGCACCAACGTATCCCAGGTGTAGCCACCGTCGGTCGAAAGGTGCATCAGTTGGGCCGATTCCGCTCCATCCTGATGAACGCTTGCGGTATAGAGGTAATCCGCGCTCGGCGCCGACAAGCGCACCAACGCCGAGTTGCTATACGTAATCCCGTATTGATTCAGCAATTCCCACGAGCCCACATCCGCTGCCGCCGGGGCGGCGAAAAGCGCCAGCAGGCAGCCGATCATCAGCCGGATCGTCCACTTCCGGTAACGTGAGATGTTTTTCGGCGTCCGGTGGGCATCGTGATGGCGGCGCTTCATGGTGGTCTCCTCCCCGTTTGGTTTTCTTATGTCGGCGGCGAAACCGCCTGTTTCGGTTGCGCCCTATTATCGACCGCCGAGCGATGCCGATTCAACGGGGTATTCACGCTGGCTTGGGGAGGAAAGACTCATCGCCGCCGGGGGTTACGTTTGTGTTCGCCCCTTCACGGCGGGACAATTGCGTTTCGACTGATAAATTGTATAGATTGCGCCCCTACGGGACTGTGTTTGGATTCCGGCCGCAGATGTTGATTGAAGGGTGCCATAGTCTCACCGCCATCGGCGGTGAGACTATGGCACCCCGGCATTCCTACGGTTTGGTGTGAAGCTCGTAGAGGCGGCGAGCCCACGTAACAAGACCATGTCCCTGGGTTTTTCCATTTGTTTCCTGGTTTCCCGCCTACGCGGGAATGACGGGACGAAAGGATGCAAAAGCGGTGGCGTCCGTGGTGCCGACAATCCTTCTTTCGTCAACGCCGTCATCCCCGCGCAGGCGGGGATCCAGACGAAACCATCCCGGTCCAGGCTCAGCCTGGAAAACCGGGACACGTAACAAGACCATGTCCCTGGGTTTTTCCCCGGACAAGGTCCGGTCCAGGCACTGCCTGGGGTTTAGCCTTCGCGGGTTTCTAGGGCGCGGATGCCCAGGCGCAGCGGCACCCAGACGGCGGTGACGAAGGCGGATAGGGCAATGAAGGAAGCGGCGGCGGAGAGAATCCACTCGGTTTGGTTCAAGGCGCGGTTGGAGATGATCGCGAACAGAGCGCTTTTGCCCGGGTAAAAGGAGAGGGCGACCATCAAAAGAATGAAAAACATCGCAGAGACCATGTAGACGATCGAACTGGCACCCGTGGCCATGCGCGCAATGTTGCGCTCGTTGAACGCGGGCATGACCGCCCCGACGCCGATGGCCATCGACGTGATGCCCACCGAGACGAAAAGCATCAGCACCGATGTGTAGACCATCAAGAAGGTGTGCGTGCCCAAAAAGTAGTTGCTGATCACCACGAGCAACTGCCCGATCACGACGATCGGCGGGGCCATCATCGCGAACTTCGCCAGCACCACGTCGCGCATGCGCACCGGGGCAGCACGCAGAATCCAAAAGGCGCGTCCCTCGGTGGAAATGGCCGGCAGCACGAAGCGCACGCTGACCGCCGAAAGGACGAAGCCCGCCAGCACCAGGTTCACGAAGGTAATCAGGCTGCGGTGGTAGAAGGTCAGGCCGAAGCGCTCGAGCGGCAGCACCTTGAAGTTGAACAGGTACACCACGCACAGCGCCAGCAGCAGAAGCAGTTGGGTCCACTGCGTCGTTTCGCGGAAGAAGGATTTCAAATCCTTGATGATGATCATTCGCCGCAGCGGCCGGACGAAGAGCGTGAGCGCGTGGAAAAAACGATTCGACGACATCGAAATCGTCAAACGCGCCTTGCGGCCCTCCTGCGCTTTGCTGAAGGCGTCGAGATACCACTTCTCGGCCAGCCAGGCTGCGACCGCCAATCCGCCGAGGCCGGAAAACAAGCCGTAGGCGGTCAGCAGCACGGTGTTGCCGTCGATCGTGCCCTTGAGCCCGGCCCACAGCGCTTCGGTGGCCCACACCGCGGGAAGCAGCGGCGAATCGGGCGCCTGCAAGGTGGCGAAGTACTCGGCGAAACCGTGGAAGAGGTCGGGATTGAACAGTTGCTCGGGCCGCATGAAGCGCACGAGGAAGTAGAACGCGATCACCAGGCCGATGGAGAGGATGACCAGGATGTCCTGGGTTTTGCGGGCCGGAAAGGCGCGGACGAGTATCATCGTCACCAGCGAGCCGATCGCCGCGGGCAGCAGCAGGAAGATGGCCATGATCATGACCATCCACGGGTAGAACCACATCGGGCTGTTGAACACGATCCCCGCCGAGAGCCAAATGGGCAGGGCAAAAAGCATCACCATCCAACCCGATTGCAGGCCCGCGGTCAGGCTGCGCGAGAGAAAGAGGCGGTCGATCTTCACCGGCGCGCTGACCAGCAGGTACAGGTCGTCGGCCAGGAACAGGTTGCTGAGGCTCGTCACGATGTTGGAGAAGACCAGCACCGCGAAGAAAATCATGAACAGAAAACCCAGCAGCTTGTGCACCAGGATCGAACCGAAAGGCTCTTCGGCGGCGAGGCGGCCGATCAGGAAAATGCCCGCCACGAGCAGGCCGATCCAGAAAAGCACCGTCAGCCCACCGAAGAAATACACCTTTAGGCGGTCGGCGGTTTTGCCGCGATAGAAGCTGTTGTGGATCGACAACAAGCGCGGTTGCAGGAGTTGTTCGTATCCCGGTTGTGGCGTCTTAGTTTGGCTCATCCGTTTGCGGCGTGTCCGTGTCTTCTTCGGGTTGCTCGATCACCGGCGTTTTGGGCGGTTCCAGGCTTTCCTCCAGATCCGCTTCACGCTTTTGTACCACGTATCTAATATAGGTCTTCAAGACGCGGTTGCGCTCGACCTCGCCGGTAAGTTTCTTCAAATCTTCGTAAATGGTCGGGTCGATCAGCAGCCCGCCCAGCGTGCCTTCGCCGCGTTCGATCCGTTCGCTGATTTTGGCCAGGTT
Organism: Candidatus Lernaella stagnicola; assembly: GCA_030765525.1. NCBI lineage: Bacteria > Candidatus Lernaellota > Candidatus Lernaellaia > Candidatus Lernaellales > Candidatus Lernaellaceae > Candidatus Lernaella > Candidatus Lernaella stagnicola. The sequence continues at coordinate 50,787 of JAVCCK010000028.1, read as the reverse complement.
GGCGGCCGACTTCTTCAAGTCTTCCAGCATTTGCGCTTTGTCTTCGTCGTAAATCAGCCCGTGGATGACCCCGCTCTCGTCGCGCACGTCGGTGATCACCGCCCGCAGCACCTCGCTGGTTTGCCGCAGGTCGTCCAGGAACACCTTGATCTGCTCGCCGTAAATGATCTCATGCACGTTGCCGGGGCCTTCCTCGATGCGCTTGCTGATCGTGCGGATATTGGCCACCGTCGCCTTCAGGTCGTTGAGAATCTCGGCCTTGGCCGGGCTGTAAATCAACTCGTGCAGCACGCCTTTGCCACTCTCCACCTCGCTGGTGATGCGCCGAATGTTGGCGATGGTACGCGACAGTTCCGTCTGCGCGTCGCCCTCGCCGGCGATGGAGGCGAACAGCGTTTTCAGGTGCGCGGAAGTCTCGCCGATGTTGTCGAGCACGACGCCCGCCTTGTCCAACGCCTCGGCCATCGACGCCGGATCGATGCCCTTGAGGAAGTCGCCGTCCTCCACCAGGCCTGCGGAGATGTCGCCCGGCACGACCTCCAGGTACTTTTTACCCAGCAGACCCAGGGAGGAAATTGTCGCCACACCGTCTTTGTTGACGCGGTCCATGCCGCGGTCGTCGATGGAGAAATCCACGAACACCGTCGGGTCGCCCTCTTCGGGGGAGAAGCGGATGTCCTTGACGAAACCCACGGTGACGCCAGACAGCCGCACTTCGCTGCCGTTGATCAATCCGGCGATGTCTTTGAAACTCGTCTCCAGCGTGATCGTGGAGCGAAACAGACTCGTCTTGCTGGTCAGCACGATGATCGAGGCAAGAAACGCCCCCAACGTAATCAAGGCGAATAGGCCGACTTTTATTTCGTTCGATTTGCTCAGCGCCATAACGCCTCCTACAAGTCGAGATTCCCTTCGATGAAATCTCGAATAAGCGAACCCTCCGGCTCGTTTTTGATATCCGCTTTCGCAATCACCTGATGGATACGCAAATCGTGCAGCAGCGCGATGCGATCGGCGACCAGCATGGCGCTACTCATGTCGTGGGTGACCACCAAGCTCGTGACGCTCAGGTCTTCCTGCATTTTCAGAATCAACTCGCTGATGCGCCGCGTGTTGGACGGATCCAGGCCGGTCGTCGGCTCGTCCCAGAGAATCACCCGCGGCTCCAGCGCAATGGCCCGCGCCAGGCCGATGCGTTTGCGCATGCCGCCCGACAGTTCCGAGGGCATCAGGTGCGCCGAGCCCGGCAGGCCGACGCGATCCAGGTTGAGTTGCACTTTGTCCCACAACTCGTCGTGGGTCAGATTCAAATGGGCGCGCAGCGGATAGGCGATGTTGTCGGCCACGGTCATCGAATCAAAGAGCGCGGCCTGTTGAAACACGTAGGCGATGTCGGCCCGCACCTTGATCAGTTCGTCTTCGCCCATGGCGGTGATTTCCCGGTCGCCGAACCAGACGTGGCCCGCCTCGGGCGTCAACAGGCCGATGAGAATCTTAAGCAGCACCGACTTGCCCGTACCCGAGCCGCCGATGATCACCAGGTTCTCGCCTTCCTTCACGTCGATGGTGAGGTCGTCGTAAATGACCTTCGGGCCGAAAGACTTTTCGACGTGTTCGAAGCGGATCAGCGTGTCGCCTTTGGCCATCTGCTCCCCTTACCCGAACGGAATCATGGCGCGCGTCAAGAAGAAGTCCGCCAGAAAAAGGTAAATCAATCCGCCCACCACCGTCTTCGTCGTGGCCTGCCCGACACCTTCGGTGCCACCGTACGCCGTCATGCCGTTGTGGCACGCGATCAGCACGATGCCCACGGCGAAGAAATAAGTTTTGATCAGACCGGTGATCAAGTCGACCACTCCCACGCCGTCGATCGTATCGCTCAGATAGGTTTGGGCCGATAGCCCCACTTCCGTCACGCCCACCACCATGCCGCCGGCGATGCCCACGACGTCGGCCAGCATCGCCAGGGAGGGCAGGGCGATCAGCATGGCCCACATGCGCGGCACGACCAGCTTCTTGACCGGATTGGAGCCCAGGGCCCGGATGGCGTCGATCTGCTCGGTGACCGCCATGGAGCCCAGCTCCGCCGCGATGCCCGAGCCCACACGGCTGCCCACCACGACCGAGCACAACACCGGCCCGAGTTCGCGCAAAAAGGCGATACCCGTTACCACCGACACGTATTCCTTGCCGCCGAAACGGTCCAAGCCCACCGCGAATTGCAGCGCGAACACCATGCCCGTGAAAAAGGCCGTCAGCAGGGCGATCGAAATGGATTCGACGCCCAATAGCTGGACCTGCCGGAAAATCTCGCTGATCTCATAGGGCGGTTTCACCGACTGCACAATCGTCTGGCCGCCTAGCGAGATGACGCGGCCGAATCCCGCCATGGCGTCTGCCACCTTATGGCCGGTGCGTTGTAGGAAGTCAGTGGTTTTCACGGACTACTCCGGTTGATCGTAGGCGCGGCTTTGATGGAAGCCGTTAAGCATTCCGCGAAAATCGCCAAGGCACACGTCGAAATTCTCCGGCGTGCTTACGTAGGCGAAGTCGTACACCCAGTCATCGATGCGCACCACGACGAGCGCTAGTTGCACCGCGGCGCCGTCGAGCCGCCCGCGGGCCACCGTCCACAACGCCTGCCGGTGGTCGACCTCGATCATCTCGTGCTCGTGGATGCGGCGCTCGGCCAGGTCGAACAGCAGGTGATTGCGCAACGCGACCAAACCCGCATTGCGATTGGGCGCGTAGACGACGTTGACCATAATCGCTTGGCCGTGCACTTCGTTGAGAAAACCGGCCTTCGCTTCGCCACGCAGCAATTTGCGCCAGCCAAAGGGCAGGGCGCCCGTCGTGAAGCGCACGCCTTCGGCGGCGATCACTTGGCTGGGCACGCCATCGCGGGCGGATTCCATGGGGTCGATGACCGGCCTTGCCTTGCCGCCGCAGGCCGGTAGACCGGCGACCAGAAGCAGCGCGATCAATGCGCAGACTGCACCGCGAAATGGCATAGCGGCCCTCCCATTCGAGTTGTACGCTGGCGGATATCTCACTCCAAGATACCTAACGGCACGGATTAACGTCAAACTAAATTCCCGGCGCCGCAGCGGGCAGGATTTCCTCGCGCAGCAGCTTGCCGACCAACTCGGCCAACACCGCGTAGCCGCGCTCGTTCGGGTGGCCGCCCAGGTGCTTCTCGGTGATGTCCGCCGTGGCGATGAATTCCAGAGAGAAGTCGGTGCCGAAAGCGCGGGCGTCGCAGAAGTGGAAGCGCGGCCGCGTCGCCGCCGCGGCGAAAGTTTCGTCAACCCACGATACCGGCGTCCAGTAATTGAGCAGCACCACCGGACACGACGTCCGCGCGGCCAGCGCGTCCAGGTCCATTTCAATCCAGCGCCGCATCATGGCGATTTCGCCCGGGCCGTCCACGTAGAGCATGTCCTCATATTCAAGCGTTTCCGTGTTGCGCTCCTCGCGCGCCAGGCCTTCAAGCCGGCGCACTGTGATCTGGCTGAGTCGAAACGCCCGGCTTTCCGAAAGCAGATAGCGCGCCCAATCGCGATAATCACCTTCGTGCACCAGTTCCGGCGCGATGCGCGCCCGGCGCAGGTTGTGGTCGTTGTTTTTACCCGCGTTGAAGATGATGGCAACCGGCGCTCGCGGCGTGTGTTCGAGAAACGCGAGCACGCTATCGGCGGCTTCGGAACTGTTCTGGCCGCCGAGCCCCAGGTTAATCACCCGCGTGATACGTCCGCCCCGTGATTCGTTAAGCAAGGCCTCGAGCTGTTCGGGGTATCCCAGGCCGCGTGGCGCGCCTTGCCCGGCCGTGTGGCTGTCACCCGCGCAGACAATCAAATCGTCGAAATGGGTTTGCACCTCGTTGTCAGGCGGGCGCACGGTCACCGTGATCGTCACCGACGCCAGGCGCAATCCCAATTCGATCAGCGCCGCGGCGGCGACCAATCCCAGCAACACGGCGAACGCTCGAAGCAGTCGTGATCTTGCTTGGCTTGTCATGGGGCCAGAATGGCAAAGGGACGCGATCTTTTCAATTGCGCTCAGTAACCCACCGCGTGCTCGCCGGCCGGTGTGATGATCGCCTGGTCCAGTTCACGATCGACCGACGCGCCGGGCCATACGATGCAGTGATGCAGACGGGCGGCGGGACCAACGTGCGCGCCGTGGCCTACGATCACGTAGGGCCCCAAAACGGCCTCGTCGTCTACAAGCGCGTCGGGGGCGATCCACACCGGCGGGCGTGTGACGCGCGGCGGCTTCTCGCTCCATACCTGGGCGGACGATTCACGCACGCCGTTCAACGCGAAGGTGAAACCGCCGGGGTCGTCCAGCAGCGCCCATTGCCCCAGCAGGTAGTCGTAGGGTGTACCCAGATCGAAAAAACGCGCGCCGGCAAAATGCGCCCGGACCGCGCCGGGGCGGCTTTCCAACAAGGGGACGTAAGCGTGGCGAACGATGCAGAAAACGTCGTCGTTCGGCAAAAAGTCGAACAGACGCGGCGAGAGGGCGTGCGCGCCGACGAACAGACCGCGGCGTACGCCACGTTGCCCGCGCAATTCGGCGAAATCGACGATGGCGCTGCCGTCGTCGACTTCCACCGCGCCGTACTTGGCCGTGCGGGGATCGTCGAGCAGCAGCAGCGTGGCCAGGGCGTCGCTCTTGCGGTGCGCGGCCAGCAGGGCGGCCAGGTCGGCGTCGCAAATCGTGTCGCCGTTGAGCAACAGCACGACGTCGGCGTCGGCGAGGCGGTCGCGGGCGTTCTTCAACCCGCCGCCGGTGCCGAGTATTTCGGGTTCGAACAGGGTTTGAATCGGCAGACCGAAGGGGGCCGGGTCCAAGCAGGCGCGCAGCGTGTCGGGCAAATGGTGCAAATTGACCACGACCGTGCGCGGATTCAGCGGCGCCAGTTGCGAAAGCGTAAACTCAATCAACGGCCGGCCGAGTACGGGACACGCCGGTTTGGCCAGGGTGTGGGTTAGGGGTTGCAGGCGCGTACCGAAGCCCGCGCCAAGCACCATCGCGGCTGGGCCGCTCACGCCAATTCCGGCACGTAGGGACGCAACGCATCGACCAGTGGCCGCAACTCCGGCGCGCGCTCGACATAACCCGCCAGGTACGACAGCGTGCGCGGAATATCTTTCTCGTAGCCGGATTTGTGCTTCACCCGCTCGATGAAAACGAAACGCCCGGCCACCTTGAGGTTGCGTTGCATAGCCGTGGCCCACAAGTTCGTGCGGAAGCGCTCGCGATCCAGGGTGTCGCCGCCGCGCTTATCCCAGGTTTCGAAGTAGTGCTCGAGCAATTCGTCCACCAGCGGCCAACCCAAATCGATGTAGCTGTCGCGCAGCAGCGAAACCAAGTCGTAGGTCGCGGGGCCCAGCAGGGCGTCTTGAAAATCGATGACCACCAGGCGCTCGCCCGCCACCATCAGATTGCGTGCGTGGTAATCGCGGTGTACGAACACCCGCGGCAGCGCCGCCAGGTGTTCCGACCACTGCCGAAACAGGGTGTCGATCTCTTGCTCGGCGGACGCCGGCAACTTGCCGTGCCGCGCCTCGATGCCGTACTCGAGGAAATGGCGAAATTCCCAGTGGAACAACTCGGTCGTGAAAGCCTGCTTGGCGGCGACGCAGCGCTCGCCCAATTGACGCGTCCCTTCAAGCTGCAAATACACCAATTGCTCGATGGCCCGGCGGTACAGGCGCGCGGTGCGTTCGTGGTCGCTGCCTTGCGCAATCTCCAGCAGAAGCGTGTTGCCCAGGTCTTCCAGGAGCAGCGCCCCGAGTTCGTCGACGCTGCTGAGCAGCACCTGTGGCACCGGCAGGCCGATGCTTTCCAGAAAGCGGTGGATGTTGAGGAAGGGCAGCTCGCCGCTTTCGTCGTGGTACAGCGTCACCTCTTCGGATTTGATGAAGGGCCCCGCGTCGGCCAACTTCATGAGCACGGCCGTTTTTTTCCGGCCGAACGCGCCGTAGCTTACGCGGTAGTAGCTGCGGTCGGAGGCGTCGCCGCCCATGCGATGCACGACCAGGTCGTAGGGGGCCACATGTTCAAATTCGCTGACGGCGCGTCGCGCCAGTGTCGCTACCTGCTCGGTCATGCCAAATCCTCCGCGTGGGTTTGCCAAAATGTCTTGACGCTCTCCAGGCGCGCGTGTCGCTTGGCCGTCGCGTCGGGCGTGTCGCCGGACGGGCCGGACAGTTCGAAGGTAAACAGGTTCACGTGCGGCGCGTTCATGCGCAACGTCGAAAGCGTCGCGGGCCAGTCGATGTTGCCCTCGCCGGGCGGCAGGTGATCGTCGTCGATGCCGAAATTGTCGTGGACGTGCAGGGCGCGCAGGTGCGGCGCGGCGGCGGCCAGTTCCACCAGCAATCCGCCGTCGATATGGGCGTGGCCGGTATCCAGGCAGATGCCCGTCGCCTCGCCGTAGGCCCGGCAGGTGTCAGCCAGCAGCGCCGTGCGCGATTCGGGCATCATGATGTTTTCCAGCAAGATGGTCTGCCCGCGCTTTTCGCAGGCGGGTACGAGCCAATCCAGTGCCGCGTGCAGGCGTCGCCGATTGCTGCCGTCGCGTTTGAAGGTCGCGGTCGGATGCAGCACGAAAAAGCGGCACCCGAGACTCGTGGCCACTTCGAGCAGGCGCTTGGTCTTGGCGGTCATGACCTCACGCACGTCCTGGTCGGGAGCGGCGAAACTGATGAAGCGGAAATCCGGCGAGCCGAAATCGACGTAAAACGGCAAATGGATGCTGCCCACGCGCAGGTGCAGGTCGGCCAGCCAACCGCGCAACTCGGCGACCGCCGCGTCGTCTTCGTACGGAAAATGATGCCCCGCGGCCCACAACTCGATCGTGCCGAAACCGGCCGCGGCGACGTGCGCCAGGTGCTCGCGGCGTAGTCGATCGAAGACGAATAGGTGTGTGCTGATAGAAGGTTCCATTGCCCGGCGTTGTAACAAGCCCCGGCCCCCGGTTCAACCGTCAAGGTAGCATGGCGTGGAACTCGTCGCGCATCACGTGCCCCTCGTGCTCCAGCAGACGGCGCTTCAAGGCCAGCGCTTCCATGCCGCCGCCGAAGCCGTGCAGGTGCCCGTCCGAGGCCACCACCCGGTGACAGGGTATCACCAGCGGAAACGGATTGCGGGCCATCGCCGCGCCCACCGCGCGGGCCGCGTTCTTTCGCCCCGCTTGCTCGGCCAGTTTGCCGTAGGTCGTGACCGAACCGCGTCGAATCGCCACGCAGGCTCGCATGACCTCCCGGCGAAATTCGCTGATGCCGGTCCAATCCAGCTCGCGCAGGGAGAAACGCACCGGCTTGCCCGCCAGGTAATCGGCCAGCCGGGCGGCGAGCGGCGGGAGCTTGCGGCCGCGACTCGTGGCGGCAACGGCCTGGCGCTGCTCCTCACCCGGCAATAAAATCGCCAGCACGCGGGGGAACGATTCGTCGCTCCAGATCAGCGCGATCTCGCCCAGTTTGCTTTTCAGAAGGTGATGATAGTGTTCGGCATTCCACGTCTTGCGAATCATCGCGCCTCCTCGGCAAGCGTTGCGGCCACCGCCTCGACCAGTGCGTCCCGGGTGGCGACCAGGCGTTCCCACGTGATGTCGCGCCGTCGGCGGCCGTCGGCCAATTCCATGTTGGGCCAGTGCACGAAGGCGGCCGGGCGCCCGTTTTGTTGCTGCCATTGCAGCAGCGCAAAATAGACGTCGTTGCAAACATAGCCCCCGGCGCTGTTGCTGATCGTCAGGCGATGACCGGCGGCGCGCAAGCGGTCGCGTATCGCTTCCAACGGCAGCGTGTTGCGCAGCGCCTCGGGCCATGAGGGATCGATGCGCCGCCCGTCGTTTTCCTGCACGCCGTCATTGTCGGGGACGGCGGCGTCACGCAGGTTGTGGGCGTAACGTTCCAGCCGCGGGGTCCTCGATGGCGCCACTCCGAACGACAGCACCGCGTCGGGCTCGATGCGCCGTAAAAGCTCGCGCAGCAGGTCGGCCGAGCGGTCGAACACGACGGGTTTGATCAGCCGGGCGACGACCCGCACGTTGCCGACACGGAGGCCGTCGACCCCCTGGGCCAGATCCCACGACGAGTTGCGTCGCACGTGGCCGAAGGGGCCGAAGCCGGTGACCAGTAGTTGCTTTGTTGACGCCATGATGAGCCCTCGAAGTTATCCGCCATCAAAGCAAAGAGCGGCGGCTCGGTCAACGCGGCGGGAATGGAGACGACCCTAAAACATCAAAATCGGACGCATTCGGCCACCATCGGTCGTTAATTTGAGTCCGAAACGACGCTTTTTTGCGACGCGCCGGTCACGAAACGAGTCCCATTGACGCATTTGGTGACCGCCCGGGCTTTCTTGTTTGGGGGCCTTTTGTTAGAAGGGGCATTCGTTTTGAAAGGCGGTGGATATGCAGCGCGAGCAGATTTTAACACACGGCGACTTTGACGGTATTGTCTCGGCAGCGCTCGTCGGTCTTTGGACCGGCATTGATTTTGTTTTTTTCACGGGCCCGGAGAACCTGCGGCGCAACCAGATCGGCGAGCGGGACATCGTCTGCGATTTGCCGCACCCGGCGGTGGAATGTCGCGCCTGGTTCGATCACCACCCGAGCAACATTGAAGAGGCCGCGGAGATGGAGTGGTCGGTCGGCGAGGGGGCGGCGGTCGATGCGCCGTCGGCGGCGCGCGTGATTTTCGAGCATTTGAAAGACCGCGTGGAGTTTCCGCCCTTCATGGCCGAGACGGTGGAGGCGACCGATCGCGTCGATACGATGGACTACGAGACGATCGACGACTGGCTGGCCGAAACGCCGGAGAACATTCTCAACAACACGATTTTTCTTTCCGGCGAGGATATGCAGCAGGCGCGGCGCTACATGTGGCGGCTGATCGAGATGATCCAAACGCAGCCCCTGGACGAGATCGCCGACAACCCCGCGGTGCTCGAGCGGTACCACCGCAGCCAGGAACACGCGCGCCGGGCCAGCGAAACCATCAAGCAATCCGGGCGTTTGATTGCCGGCGGCCAAATTTGTCTGCTTGATTTTTCCGACATGAAAGTGGCACCGCGCTTTTCCAAAAACCTGGCGTACACGGTCTACCCCGAGGCGGCGGCGGTGCTGCAGATCATGCCGGTGTTGCAGGGCGGGCGCAAAACCAACGACCTGCGCTTGTCGATATCGCTCAACCCTTTTATCAAGCAGGCGGTAGCCGGTCACGACATGGCCGAGATCATGGAACAACTCGACCTGGGCGGCGGGCATCCGGCGGCGGCGGGCGGCAAAATCGCGGCGCGTTCGAAAGACGAACGCCTGCAGCTTAAGGAAAACGTCGTTTCGGACATCGAGCGTTTGTGGAGAAAGCAGGCCGACGCCTAATCGCGAATCGACTTGCGGAGTTTCTCGAGGCGGGCGCGCTCTTTGGAATCTTCGTCCGTTTTGGCGATCGCCGTGCGTAACAGGCCGTCGGCGGGATTCCGAACATCTAGTTCCCGAGCCAAGTCACCCAAGGCCCGCACGGCGCGGTCGGCGCCCTTGTGATTCGGGTGCCGTCGAAGGAAATCGCTGTAGGTCCGCATGGCGTTTTGCGGCTGCCCGAGTTGATACCGTTCGGTGGTGGCAATCACCAGTAAGGCCTGCGAGGCCTGCGGGGATTTGGGGAACAGCCGAACCACCTCGCGCATCGTTTCCAAGCCCGAAAGGTCCCCGGCGCGTAACAATCGCCGGCCCGCCAGGAACAACTGCCGCGCGTCCTCATATTTGTATTCACCGGTCGATTTGGGCAGCGTGTGAGTGGCCTCGGCGGACTTGATTTCTTCTTCGGTGACCGGTCGGCGCGACAGCACTTTGTAGCAAGAGGAAAAGGCCCACGCGAGTAGCGCGATGGTGGTCGACCACACGACGATGCGCCGCAGCCACACCAGCGGCGAGGCCGGCAGCGGCTTTTCGAGCACGGGCAGATCGTCGAACTGCGGGGGCTTCTTGCCGTTGTCTCGTTGCTTCACCATACTTGCAGAATGGGCGCGCGGGCGGGCGCTGTCAAGTTGCCGCGCGGCTGCAGATACGCGAAACTTCTTGACAATCTTCGTCCGTCTTCTTACCGTCAGAGAGACGCCGGGGAGGGCCGAAGGGTAGGGTTTTATTTGTGAGCACCGTTCTAATCGTCATCCACAATCGCAGCGAATTGAGACGCTTTGCGACCAAGTTCCGTGAAGCGGGCTTTGATGTCGTGCCCGCTGCCGATGGCTTGTCCGGGCTCGACTTGTTCCACGAAACGCAGCCCGATGCCGTGATCATCAACCTGCTGATTCCCAAATTGTCGGGCGGCGAACTGTGCAAACGTCTTAAAAGCGACCCCGAAGGCACCGAAGTGCCCGTGGCTATTTTGAGCGGTTTGTTCAAGCGCACCGACATGGCCGACCGGGCCCGACGCCAATGGCAGGCCGACGCGTATTTTCAGGCGCCGCACGACATCGACGAGATCGTCCGCCACATCGAAAAACTCGTCGCCGACGCCCCGCCGCGGCCCAAGCGGCCCGCGCCCGAAGTCGACGAACCGGACTTGGCGGTCGAGGAAGATCCGGCCGAACTTCTCGACGAGGAATTCGGCGACGATGCGCCCGTACACAGCGAGGCGGACGACGCGACCCCCGAGGAACCGGATTTGGATGCGCTGATCGACAAGGCGATGGCCGAGTTGGAGCACATCGACTTGGTCGATCGTTCCCCGAAAGTGGCGCAGATCAACGAAGAGATTACGGCGGAAAAGAGCGAGCGAACGACCGCCGCATCGGATAATCCCCTGGCCGATCTGCTGGCCGAGTTGGAAGATTCGGCGGGCCGACCTGAGCACGAGGAAGAAACCGCTGCGCCCGAAGCGCCGCCGGCTGAGGTCCCGCCGGTGAAGCGACCGCGCGCGAAGGTCAGCGCCACGGAGGCGAGCGACGAGTTTTCGTATGAAGGCGAGCTGGCCGACGTCAGCGTGCCGGAGTTGATGGCGCACCTATATTTCGCCCGCCAAACGGGAATTCTGGAACTGAACTCCCAGGGCACGTACAAGCACGTGTATTTCGACCGCGGCCGCGCGGTCTACGTGGAGAGCGAAGGCCGGCAGGAGAGCCTCGGACAAATTCTGCTGAGGCAGGGAATCATCAGCGAAGACGACTTGATGCTCTCGCTGGCCAACATGGCCACGTACGGGAAGAAGCAAGGCGGCGCGTTGGTTGAGATGGGAATGATCAACCCGATGCAGCTTTATCAGGCGTTGCGGCTGCAAATGCGCGAGAAGCTGCTGAGCCTGTTTCAGTGGTTCGACGGCGACTATTACTTCGACGCCTCGCCCTTCGACAAATACAGCCTGACGATATTCGAAAATCCCATGCCGCAGATGATTCACGACGGCATCGCGCAGAGCTACGACGGCGATTCGTTGGCGGAGATGTTTTCCGGATTGCTCGAGCAGGTCGTAGTGCGCAACGAACCGATGCCCTTTGACGAACGCGAATTCGATGCGGACGAAGACCTGTGGAAAGTCTACGCCCTGATCGACGATCGCCGCACGATCGCCGAGGTGGTGGCTGATTCGCCGCTGGAGGCCGGGCCGACCTACGTGCTGCTTTTCGCCATGCTGATTCTGCGCATGTACGACCGCGCCCGCGCCGAGGAAGTCGTTCCCGCCGACGAGTCGGTCGAAATTGAAGTCGAATTGCCGCTCGAGGAAACGACCCCGGCGGCCGACGACGATTTCATTCTGTTCGACGACGAACCGGAACCCGAACCGACACCCGAACCATCCGCCGCTCCGCCCGAACCCGCCGACGAGTTGGATTTCGCATTCGAGGACGACGGGGACCTCGAGACGATATCCGAGGCCGAACGGTTGGAGGACATCGAGAAAGATCTGCGCGCTTTTGAAGAGGGCGACGGCGAACCGGGCACCGGCGGGCCGAAGCTGCCGGCCGCCGAAGCGGGCGAATTGGTGGCGATCGACGGCACCGGCGGGCCGGCCGCGGACGCGGACGACCCCGAGTTGGCCACCTTCACGATGGAACAGTATTTGAAGCTGGAAGGGGCCAATCATTACGAAGTATTAGACGTGGATCGGGACGCGAAGCCGCTGGATTTGAAGATGGTGTATCACGCGGTGGTCAAGCGCCTGCACCCGGACATGGTGGCGAGCAAGCTGGGTCCCGACATGCGCGAGAAAGCCAAGGCGGTGGTTCAGGCGGTTACCGAAGCATACGAGGTATTGTCGAGCCCGAAGAAACGCGCCGAATACGACAGCCGGCTTACCGGCGAGGGCCAGGAGCTAAAGGAGCGGCACATCACGACGATTTTGGCCGCCGAGCGAGCGTTCAATCAGGGCATGATCGCGTTGCGCCGCAACCACTTTCACGACGCGCAGGAACATTTCTCCGAAGCCTGCGAGTTGTTCCCGGAAGAAGCCGAGTACCACGCTTATTTGGGTTGGGCGCTGTTTAACGACCCGAAAGTCGATGCCAAGGAACGCGCGACGTTGGCGCGGGAGTCGGTCGAGCGGTCGCTGCGCATCAACTCCAAGGGCGACAAGGCTTACTATTTCCTGGGCAAGATCATGCTGCGCTACGGCAGTAAGGATAAGGCGCGGCAGATGTTCGCCATGGCTTACCGTTTCAACAAGGGCAACGAGGACGCGCGTAACGAGTTGCGGCGGTTGCAGGCCGAACGGGAGCGCGAGCGAGCGAAATTGGACGCGGAAATCGAGACGGTCGGGGTCGGCGACCTGTTTAAGAAAGACATCGATTTAGGCGGCGTTAAACGCGCCTTGAAAAAATTGTTCACCTAACCTTATCGCAAAAGCGGAGCCGTTTTCCCGCCGGCGCTGTAGTCTAGGTCGCCGGGGACGGTAGCGAAGTGTACGAGTAACGTCGGGAATGTATATCCGATCCTCCAACCGTGAGATGGGGCGGATGCGCGAACCAGGCAAGTCAAATCATTCGGACGGAACGGTAATCACGTGGACTACCGCGCCGATTCGTTACGCGATTTTCCAATATTTGATGGGCATAATCGCGGCCTTGTACTTCATGTGGCTGGAGGAGGGCTTGCTGGCCGTGCCGACGCCGACCTGGATGAAGGTCGTGTTTGTTTCGGCTGTGTTCCCGATTGCCTGGACGCTTGGGCGTATCTGGTTGTACCGGCGAGCGTGGCTGCGATGAGTTGGCGCCAATGGCTACGCCGCAATCAGGAGCCTTTCTGGGCGGTGGTGTTATTCGGCCTGTGGGTGGGCGGTTACTACCTGGTCGGCAGCTTTTTCGATCCGAACGAGGCGTATTCTCTCAGCACCTTCGCCGATGAAAACGTGCCCTTCGTTCCCCTCATGATTTTCCCTTATTTGGCGTTGTATTCAGTATTCTTGCTGCCCTTCTTTTTGGTGCGCGGCAAAGAGTTCTTTCGGGTTTGCGCGCTGTCCTACATCACCGTGATGGTGTTCTCGTATCTGATTTTCTGGGGTTTTCCCGTCATCATGAACCGGGCCGAATTCGAGGTGGTCGACTTCGCCACCTGGGCGGTGGCTACGGTGTACGCCGGGGATGTGCCGGCCAATTGTTTTCCGAGCATGCACGCGGCGATGTCGATGATGGCCGCGCTGACGATCTACCACGTTGATCGCCGCCGGGGCATGATCGTATTGGGCGTGACGATCTTGATCGGCTTTTCCGCGTTGATGGTCAAACAGCATTACATCGCCGACATTTTGGCCGGGTGGGCCGTGGCGTTGATGACCTTTTACGCCTATTTCCAGCAGCGCGTGCAGGATATTATCTCCCGCGACCTGCGACGCGTGCCGCAGGCGATCGACCACTATATCGACGAGGTTTTGGAGAGGCGTCTGGACTCGTTGATCGAGCGCAAAGTGGACGAAAAGCTGCGGGATGTTCTCCCCGATTACGACCCGGACCGCCGCGACTCCCCGCAAAAAAAAGACCCCTCGCTTTGACCTCCGCCGTCGCCGTTGGTACCTTTTCCCATGGGAAAGGAGACCTCGGTGACTGACCGCGCCGCCGATAGCGAAAAACACATTCGCCGCTTGATGAAGACTGCCGGGCAGGTGCTCGATCCGGCGATGCGCAAGCATTTTCTGGTCGCCAAATTTCGCGTCATGGAGGACGAGGAAATCGCCGAGGCGATCTATCGCATGCAGAGCATTGCCTTGGCGGGCGACAGCGAGGCGCGCGTCGTGGTCGCCTCCGGGTTGGACGCGGGGTTGATACTGCGGAAGCTGGGCAAGGTTCGCGTGGGGCGGATTTACCACGAGGCCAAGCGCCGGGGGTATCTGAACGTCTGCAACCTGTTCCGCTCGCTGCGGCCGTTGAAAAGCCCCGAGGGCGACGAAGAGGCGTTCCTCAAGTATGGGTTGCCGGACTTGACCGTCGGCGAACGAAAAGCCGCGGCGCGCAGCCGCGACCCGAACATGTTGGCGCGGGTCGGCTACGACCCCGATCCACTGGTCATTCGCCAATTGCTGAAAAATCCGCGAGTGATCGAGAAAATGGTCGTGACCATCACCGCGCGACGTCCCAACCGGCCCGAAGTGCTGGAGATCGTGTATCGGTCCGCCAAGTGGCGCGCGCGGCCGGAAGTGCGCCGGGCCTTGGTGCGAAATCCCTACACCGCGCCGCATTTGGCCATGGCGCTGGTGCCGATGCTCAACCGGCAGGAATTGGAAGACGTCGCCTACGACGGCAACATCCACCCGGAGGTGCGCGAAGCGGCCGAAAATGCCTTGGAAGCGAAAAAACAAGCCCTGCAGGAGACCGAGAAAGAAAACGAACCGCCCGCCGCCAAACCGTCGCCGGAAACCTGGCACTAGAGCTTTACAGCCCCCGTCATAATGCCTAGGCTGACCTCAGAGAAACGGAGAGGAAAAAACAATGAAGCATTTCACCGCCATCCTGACCGCAGCCTTGATCATTCTGTTTGCCGCCTCGGCCGGCGCGGCTATCACCAAGGGCCCCTATTTGCAGAGCCCCTCGACCGAGAGCATGGTCATCGCCCTGGAGACCGACGAGGACCTGGAGGCGACGGTGGAAGTCGGTCTGGACACAAACTACGGGCTGGAATTCGTCGGCGACGGCAACCATTTCGTATTCGACACCTACGAGCGTTACAGCTACGCGATCACCATCGACGGCCTCGAAGCGGATACGTCCTACCACTACCGCGTGACAGTGGGCGGGGAGACGACCGAAGACTTCATCTTTTCCACAGCGCCCGATGAACTGGTGCCCTTTCGTTTCGTGGTGATGGGCGACACTCGCGGCGGGTCGACCTCGGCGCCGAATTTGGAGCATGAAGCGTTGGTGGACAAGGTGATCGACGAGGGCGTTGATTTCTACATCAACACCGGGGACATGGTCAGCAGCGGCATCGATTTGGATGCGTGGGATTACTTCTTTGACGCCGAGCGCGATTTGATCTCGCAAACGGCGCTTCTTCCGGTCATCGGCAACCACGAGATGGACCAGGAATGGGGAGTCACCGGTTTGGGCATGTTCAGCCGCGTGTTCGAGACGCCCAACCACGGTTTCTTCGAGACCTTTTACTCGTTCGACTACGTCAACGTGCGCTTCATCGTGCTGGATTTGGAGAACTGGTATACCTTCGTCCTGCCCGGCGTGCTGCAGCACGATTGGTTCGAACAACGCCTGCAGGAATTTCAGGACGATCCGAGCCTCAACTTCTGTTTCGTCGCGTTCCACCAGCCGCCCTTTTCCTATAAGGATGGGCGCATGGGCCATATCGTGGCGCAGCTTTATGTGCAGCCCTTGATGAAGAAATACGGAGCCGTGGCGGCCTTCGAGGGGCACGACCATTTTTACGCGCGGCACCGCATGAACGGCATCGACCACATCGTTGCCGGTGGTGGCGGCGCGCCGTTATATGATTTCCAGACCTTCCCCGCGCCGCCGACGCTGCCGGGTTACCAGATGCACGACCGCTCCAATCACTACATTGTGGTGGATGTCACGCCGACCGAAACCGCGTTAACGGTCATTCGGCTCGATGGGACCGTGATCGAAACGTTCTCGTACACCGCCGATCCGCCGCAGTGGCCCGTCGACGATGACGATGACGACGACACGACGCCCGTTGATGATGACGATGACACGACACCCGTCGACGATGATGACGATGACACGACACCCGGCGATGATGATGACGACGATGCGACGCCGACGGACGACGACGACGACGATGATGACAACAACGACGACGACAACGACGATGATAACGACGACAGTGGTGGGTGCGGGGGCTGATCGAACCGGACGGTTAAGGAATCAGGATCCGCCCTTGGTCAACTCCTGGCGGCGTAGGCAACCTTCGATGTAACCGCGAATTTTGGCTAGCGCTTCGAGATCTTTCTCGTCGAACTGCACGCCGATGATGCTTTCCTGGTCGGAGTAATTCACGCGGACGACTTTACAGGACAGGTCCTCGATTTCGGACCCGTCGGGCAGCGTGAAGCGCAAACTCACGTCATCGCCGAGGAACTGGTTTTCTTCGGTGGCCATGGCGGCGCCGAAAAGGGAGACGTCCAGCATGTCCCACTCTTCGCCATCTTCGGTGTGAACTTTGAGGTACAGCGGGATTCGCGGGCTGCGCCGCAGGTTTTTCACTTCCACGACTTCGGGGTATTCCAGCAACCACATGGCGAAGGGCCCTTGCTGTTTGTGCAGCAGGCGGGTGATGAAACCGTACACCGTGCCTTCCAGCAGGTAGCGAACGATCAATTCGGAACCTGTGGGGATAATCAGCATACGATTATCCATCGGTAACGTGGTGATCAGCACTTGCTTCGGGGACCAACCGACAACCAAAGCCTGCGCGCGAAGGCGCCGCTTTTTTTGAATCAATTCAATGAACACGGGAATACCGACCTGGAAGTTCGGCGCGACTTCCCCTTTGTTGAAAATCAAAGATTCGGTTTTTTCGCTTGAAGTTTTGGCCATGGCCCCACCAACCTTCTGGTTCATCGTTCGTCGATAGTTGCGATGCGAGAACGCCGATGCAGTATTCCCCGACGGCGATTCTAAATCACAGGTGAGCGAAGTCAAGCTTTCGCATAGCGAACATTCGGTTTGGGTGTTTATACTGCGAAGCTAACCTAACGCGATATCCCTGATGCGGTCCAGCCAGCTTTCTTTCTGTTTGCCTTTTTTCGCGGCGCGGCCGTTCTCGGGCGAGCACGCGATGAATTCCCGCAGCAGCTCTTCTTGGCGTTTGTTGAGCTTCTTGGGAATCGCCACGTTGACAAAAAAGATCAAGTCGCCCCGGCCGTATCCCTGTATGTGAGGCACGCCTTGTCCCGAAATCTTGATCGACTGACCCACTTGCGTGCCTTTGGGAATCCTTACCGTCGTTTTTCCCTCGAGGGTTGGCACTTCGACTTCCGCGCCCAGAGACGCTTGGCAAAAGTTGACCGGCAGTTCGGCCAATAGGTCGTTGCCGCGACGCTGGAAGAATTCGTGTTCCAATACGTGCAGGAAAATGTACAAATCGCCCACCGGGCCGCCGCGTTCGCCGCCTTCGCCTTTGCCGGCCACCCGCAACCGATTGCCGTCTTCGACGCCGGCGGGAATGTTCACCGAGACTTGCGACATCTCGATTTGCTTGCCGGTGCCGTTGCATTCGCGGCAGGGGTGCTGGATGATTTTCCCCGCTCCGCGGCAGTGGGGACAGGTCGTAGTCAACGTGAAAAAGCCTTGGTTGCGCCGCACTTGGCCGGCGCCGCCGCAGGTGGGGCAGGAGACGGCCTCGGTGTCCGGTTCCATCCGCGACCCCTGGCAGCGCTTGCAAGTTGCGTAGCGTTCGATATCCACTTCCTTGGTGACACCGAACACGGCTTCCTCGAAATCGAGTTCCAAATCGTATCGCAAATCGGTGCCGCGCCGCGGGCCGCTACGCCGCCGGCTGCCGCCTAAGTTGAAGAATTCCTCGAAGATGCCGCCCATCGAGGAGAAGATGTCTTCGAAATTCGAGAATCCCTGGTATCCCTGTCCCTTCAGCCCGTCGTGGCCGTAGGTGTCGTAGATACGCCGTTTTTCGGGATCGGAGAGTACTTGGTAGGCTTCGCTGGCTTCTTTGAATCGTTTTTCGGCTTCGGGGTCGTCGGGATTTCGGTCGGGGTGGCTGGCGAGGGCGATTTTGCGGTAGGCCGATTTGATTTCGGCGTCGCTGGCGTTTCGCGCTACGCCAAGTATTTCATAGTAGTCCTTACGGACCATACCGCCATACCTTTAATCGTTCAGGACAATCCAGCGACTCCGAGCTATTCCTCGGTCGCAATGTCGTTTTCGTCTTCCGGGGTTTCGAGGTCAAAAATAGCTTCCTTGGGGACGTATTCGAACTCGCCGGCCACATCCGGAAGCTGTTTCATAAACTGCTCGTATTCTTTTTTCGTCGTAAGCCCCGTGTCGATATGCCGTTCTACCAATCGCACATCGAAAATCTGATCGGGGGTCGAAATCGTTGTCATGGCTGCATTCCTCCGAGGCTAAATGTCGTCCGCAATCTGGTCGATGTCGTCAAGCGACTGAACCAGGCGCACTTTATTGGCGGCGATCTCACGCAAAGCGTTGACCACAAACTTGTTGTCGGTGGGTGTATCGCCGAGGTATTGGCTGCCGCGCATCAATTGCTTCGTGCGGTAGGAAGTAGCCAGCACCAACGCAAAGCGATTGGGAATTCGTTCGATGCAATCTTCAACAGTTACGCGAGCCATGGCGGCCTCCTTTTCATCGACGTCCGTTGCGCCGACGAACAATATAAGCACTTCTTACAAGAACGGCAGTGTATCCGGTTTTCAGTCACCGGCGTCGGGAGTTGCGTCCTCCCCGCTTACCGGGGGTTTCTCCGAAACCGGCTTCTTAATCTCATCTATGCTCTGGGGAAGATCGTCCAGCAACTCGGGTTTCACAAGGTATACAGCGCCCTCGAAACCGCCGGACACCAGAGCGATCAAACGCTTCTCATCCAGGCCCGGCACGTCTTCCATTTTTGACTTTTCCCAGCGGCGCAACGGCGCGATTTCGCCCGGCACAACCACATCGGAAAAGCGAATACTTTCAAGGATCTGCGCCTCGTCACCCAAGAAGGTGATGTGGCTGACACCGCTGCCGCGCACGGCGCGCGACAACTTGCGGACACGCCGGTCGTCGATCAGGCTTTCGGCCCGCCAACCCAAGACGTTTTCGAGCAATTGCTCGATCTTCTCCGCATCCACCGGGCGCTCATCGGCAAATGCCCAGCCCCCGGCGGAGCGCGACACTCTAAACGATGCCCCGGGGCTTTGCAAGTCAATCATCGCGACCTTTTCTTTGTCCAAAGCGGGGATCAAGCGGCGGTCTCGCAGGCCGCGACGCGTCACCCGGAAGGGTTGCAAGTCGTTTTGGTTGACGGCCATCACCGCGGCGCGATCGGTTACGCGAGCGTAGAAGGCGGCGCCTTTTTCCTTTTTTGCGCCGACTTCCAGCACGATTTCGATTTCATTCTCACCCCGGCCGTAAGCGGCGCGGACCACGAGGCTCGGCTTTTCGAAGCCGCTGAGTGTTGTTTCATCGGGTTGGTCGATGAATTCGCCGGTTTTGAGCGCAGCCACCCTGTCCAGGATGCCTTTGACGACTTCCTGATCGGCGATGGGCCCGGTCGGCGAATCCAGGTGCCATGTCAAATCGGAGGGTAGCACCAGATCGTCATCTTCTTCGCCGGCGGGTTTTTCGCCGACCAGGGTGATCGGCGGTGCGTCGGCGGCGGCCAAGGTGACACGGTGCAGTTTCTTTTCGGCATCCGGCGGCGCCAACAGCGCGGTCCGGCGGAAGTCGTCCGGCCTTTTTTGTAGAACCGAAAGGCTGCTCTCGGAAACCAGGTAGACGACGCTCTCGCTCTCGGGTTTGACGTAGGCCGTGTTGCCGACGGCGTTTTTCCCGCCGATGCGCACGCGCTTGACCACTTCACCGGTCTCGTAGGAGATCACGGCGCGCGGTTCGGCCAGGCCGAAGCGGCGAATCGCTTCTTCGTCTACGTCGGTGATTTTGCGCTCCGGGCGGGCGTACTGCACGGCGCTGATCAGCGACTGCACGCTCCATTGCTCGGTTTGATCCTGGAAGGGCTCGGTCATCCGCCATGATTCGCCTTCGGGCGCCTTTTCGAACACCAGCTTGCTGTCGGCGCGCTCGAAGGTGATTTTGCGCACGGCCTTGAAGTCGAGGTCGACGACTTTGTCGCCTTCGGTGTCAACCTGTTCCTTTTCCCGCTGGTGCGGCAGTTCGTAGAGGAAGACGAACATCGCCAACGCCGCAAGCACGATGGCCAGGATCAGCGTTTTTTTCGTGTTCATTCGCGCCTCCGGAAGATGGCGACACCGATGCCGAACATCACCACAAGCTGCGGAAGCAGAAAGACCGAGGCGAAGAAGATCAGCGCCGTATCTTTTTGCGTCAGCGTGAACACGTCGGGCGCGAAGGTGTTGGCGCGAATCGAAATGTACGCCTCCTGTCCCGTCGCCCAATTGATGGCGTTAAAGAACAGGTCGGCGTTGAAGCCCTGTGCGACGTAGAGATTACCGGCGAAATCCGCGTCGCCGATCACTACGAGCTTGGCGGTTTTTGCCGCGTCGCCTTCGCCGATCTTGCGCGTGGCTGTCGCGCCCAGCACCAGCGGCCCGCGCGTGTCCTCGCCGTCGCGCAACACCGGCTGATCGTCGGCATTGTCGTAGAACGCGAAATCGGTCTCGCCCCAACTCTGGGTGCCGGAACTCAGGAAGGGCTCAACAATCACGCCTTTCGGCGCGGCAATTTTCAAAGAACGAGCCTCGTGGAAGATCGTGGGATTCTCGCCGAATTTCTTGGTGATTTCGTGGACGCCGTAATCCAGCACGACCGGATCAAGACCCAGCACCGAACCTTCGAAGAGCTTCACCTGCCGGTCGACGATGACGTTGTCCATCAACGAGATTCCGTACTCGGCCAGCAATCCTTCCAAGCCGGTCTCGGTCATCGGGTCGGCCATGATGATCAAGCGACCGCCGCCGTCGGCGTATTGCTTGAGAATCTGCACTTCGTTTTCGGGCAATTTCTTCGTCGGCCCGGCCACGACGACCAATCCCGCGTCGGCCGGCACGGCGCCGGCGGTCAGCAGCAATAGGGGTTTGAGGGTCAGGTTTTCGTTTTCGAGCCTTTTTTTAATGAGCGCGAAGCCGCGTTTCTCGTTGCCGTCCAGAGGCACTTCGCCGTGGCCTTCGAGAAAGTACACCGCGCCACCTTGCGGCGCGCTGACTTTCATGACGGCGCTGGTCAATCCCTGCTCGGTGATGTCGAGCGTCACGTTGGTTTGTCCGGTGCAGGCGGGCTGGGCGAACTTTTCCTGTTCGGACAGCTCGGGCCTGTCGCAGGTTACCGCGACGGCGCCGCGTTCGGTGATGGCGTAGCGGGCGACGGCCTCCGGGTGCAGGTCGGGGTCGATGACTTGCGAGACGACCCGGTCGCTGACATCGGTGTACTTTTCGGCGAGTTTTTCAAAAGGCGCGCTTTCCCCGGCTTTGAAGAAGCCGACCAACTCGATTTGTCCGCCGGGCGGAATGTTTTCCAGCACCGTGGCGGACTGATCCGAAAGCGTGTTGACATGGGCCGAGGTGAGGTCGAATTTCTTGGACCGCCCGGCGACGATGACGTTTGCGAACACGAGGATGCCGAGAAACACCACGGTGTAAACAACGGCATTCGTGCCGAACTTCAACATCGTGCCGCTTTCGCGTTCGAGTTGATCCTCTTTGTGCTTGCTCCAGTTGGCGACATGGATCACCAAGGCGATCGTCAATCCGAGCAATCCGAGACCGCCCATGACCAGCGGGAAAAGCAGTTCGTAAACGGCTTCGAAATTCAGAAACAAGAGGCTGAGGCCGGCGAAAACCACCAACACCAAGCCTTCCCAAAACCAGATGCGGGCAAAAGTCTTCATGGTTTACCTCCACCTCGTGGATTCCACAGCGCGAGTGGCCAGGAACCAGAAGAACAGAATGAAGCTGATGAAATACGTCACGTCGGACAACTCGATGACGCCTTGGCCGAAACGCTCAAAGTGTTCGGTCATCGCCAGGTAACGCATCACTTCGCCAACAATGCCCGGTTGCGATTCCGCGATCCAACCGAGGATCCAAAACACGAGCAACACGGCGAAACTGGTGATCGCCGCCACAAGTTGGCTGCGCGTGAGGGTGCTGGCGAACAAGCCGAAACTGATGAAGCACGCGCCCATCAGCAGCAGGCCGACGTATCCAGTGATCAGCTTGCCCAGATCGGGCATCGCGTATTTGGCCAGAATGGCGGGGTACACGAAGGTCATCACGAGCAGCAGCGCGTAAAAAGCAAGCGCCGAGAGCAGCTTGCCCGTGACGATTTGGCCGATACTGACCGGGCTGGTCAGCAGCAGTTCATCGGTGCCTTGATTCCGCTCCTCGGCGAACAGGCGCATCGTGATCAGCGGCACAATCAGCAGCAGGATCACGTTGATGTTTTGAAACAGCGGCGTGACGATCATGTCGTTGATGTTGAGTTGCTGCATGTACATCGGCTGCATTTGGGCGTAACCGATGTAGCGGTTGTAGGACATGATCATGTCGTAGAAGAAAAAGCCGGTCAGCATGAAAAAGGCCGTCATCACCACGTAGGCCACTGCGCCGCCGAAAAACTGCCGGAGCTCTTTGCCGGCGATGGCGAGAATGTTACGCATGGCTCGCCCCCTCTCTGGCGCCGATGGTCAGTTGAGCGAAAATTTCTTCCAGCGTCGGGCGCTCGTGACGCATTTCCAAAAGCCCCCAGCCTTGCTGCATGACCAGCAGGGCGATGTCCGGCGAGGGGTCCAGATTGGGCTCGCCGGTAACGAGAAACACACCCGACTCAGCGCCCGGTTCCACCTTCGCCACGCCCGGCGTATCTTCCAGCAGGCGGCGGGTTTTTTCGTTCGGCTCGGCCAGGCGCAGGTAGGTGCGGGCGCGTCCGCCGCCGGTTTTCGTAAGGTTTTCCAGGGTATCGGCCGCCACGACCCGCCCCTGGTCGATGATCACCACGTCGTCGCAGGTCATCGTGACTTCGGGCAGGATGTGGGTGGAGAGGATCACCGTGTGGTCGCCCGCCAGGGAGCGAATCAGCCCGCGGATCTCCTTGATCTGGTTGGGGTCCAGGCCGATCGTGGGTTCGTCGAGGATGAGCACCTCGGGGTCGGAAACCAGCGCCTGGGCCAGCCCGACGCGCTGCTTGTATCCTTTGCTCATCACGGCGATCCGCTTGTTCTCGTAGTCCCGAACGCCGCACTGGTCGATCACGCGGTCGACGTTGGCTTCCACCTCACGCCGCGGCACGCCCTTGATTTTGGCGACGAAACGAAGGTATTGGCGGACGGTCAAGTCGGGATAAAGCGGCGGGATTTCCGGCAGGTAGCCCATGTGGCGGCGGGCTTCCATCGGCTTCGTGAAAATATCGTGCGTGCCGATGGTGACCGAACCGGAGGTCGCGGGCATGTAGCCGGTAATGATGCGCATCGTGGTCGTCTTCCCGGCGCCGTTGGGCCCCAAGAAGCCGAGAATCCGGCCTTTTTTCACTTTGAAATCCACGCCACGGACCGCCGCGAAATCGCCATATTTCTTGTACAGATTTTTCACTTCAATCATCGAAAATCTCCAGCGATTGAGCGATTGTTATTCTAAGAGGTGGCGAACCCACTCCCCAAAAATTCATTCATATGGACTCAAAACAGCGTGCGAAAGTTAAAGACCATGGTGCGGCTTGTCAAGAGCGAAGCGGCTCGCTAACCCTACGAAATATTGAATTTTTACCGCAGAGACGCTGCGGGAGCGCACAACGCGTGCTAGAATTCGGCCCATGGGAAGACGTTTTATCACTCTCGGGCTGCTGATGGCCGCCGTCGCCGCGCTTTTTGCGTGCGAACATCGTGTTTCGCCGCGCGAGTTGGCGACCGTGAAAACGATCCTGCGACAAACCGTCATCGAGTATCAGCGACCGGTCTTCGCCGAGAAAATGGAAAAACAGAAAACGCCTTTGGAAGCACTGCAATACGCGCTGACGATTCAGGAAGACGTCGCCGGAAGGCACGGGTGGTCCTACGAGAAATATCTCGTGACTTTGCGGGCGGCGCGGCAACAAAGCGAGCAGGTCGAGCAGATGCTCGAACGCGTGCGAAAGGCGATTCGGGCCCACCAAAAGTTCCCCCCGAATTTGCTCTACGCCCTGGAAAGCATGGAGCGGCCCAGCGATGTGCCGATCCCCGAAGCGGACACGCTGCCCGAGGATCTGCTGAACGAGGCCTTCGATGAGCCGCAATAAACGCCTCGTGATCTGGCTGTGGATCGCGCTTCTTTGCCTCGCCTGCGCGGCGTGCGGCACCGGCGGAAACGATGACGACGACACAAAACACGACGCTATCGATGACGACGACGACACAATCGATGACGACGACAACGACAATGACACATCGCCCCCGCCGCCGGTGGGCGGTACGGACTACATTCTCATCGGTCCGCAGGCCTTGCTCGAGGCCGCCGAACCCCTGGCCGAGCACCACGCCGTCATGGGCAAAAACGTGTGGAGCGCGTCGTTGGAAGAAATCGCTCCCACCACCAACGCCGAGGAGCGCGCCCGCCTGATCCGCGAGTACCTGCAAAGCGCCTACGACGCCGCCCGGCGCCAGTACGTGCTGCTGGTCGGCGACCATCAGACGATCCCCGCCGTGTACATGGATCCCGACCCGACCTGGCCGGGTTTGTACGCGGGCTTGTCGGATGTTTACTACGGCGACCTGGCGGGCGATTTCGATTTCGACGGCGACGGGCGATACGGCGAGTGGGAAGACGATGTGTACGACTACGTGCCGGAAATGTTCGTCGGCCGCTTGCCCTTCCACGAGCCCGAACGAGTCCACGCCGTGGCCGAGCAGAGCGTCGCCTTTGCTCTCGAGGACGCCGACCATAAATGGGACACGCTGCTGGCCGCGGGGAATATTTCCATTCCCGGCGATGCGGCGATCATCATGGAAGCGATGGTGAATTGGATCGTCGCCCCGGGCGGTTACGGCTGCTGGCGGATGTATGAAGCGGGCGGTTTTATTGAACCCGACGGTTTGCTGGATCACGAAAATTTCGTGGAGCGCGTGGCCTCGCACCCGCCGGGCATGACCGTGTGGGCCAGTCACGGCAACGCGGCGTGCGCGTCCGCGGGCGAGCCGTTTGTGTGCAACACCGACGCGGAAAGTTTCGCCGCCAATCCGCCCGGCGTGATGATGAGTTCCGGTTGCCGCAACGCCGATTTGAGCGTGTATGACAACCTGGGCGCGTCGCTGCTGGGAAGCGGGGCGGTGGCGTTTGTCGGTTCGACCACGACGACGGATCCCGGAATGCTCGGCGAGGGCAGCTTGGTGTTTTTGACGATGGTCGACCGCGCGCTCAACGGCAACCTGCCGCTGGCCGAGGCGTTGGCGGTGGCGCGGGGCCGGTACATGGAATTGTTTTTCCAGCCCGACGGCTTCTACGACGTCGGCCTGTTCTGGATGAACTTTTTCGGCTTTACGCTGCTGGGCGACCCGGCGCTGCGGTACTGGGCCGAAGAGCCGGCGGAACGATGAGCGGGCGCGGCGAAACATCCACCTTCGCCATAGCGGGATCAGCGGGCGTGGCGGTGCTGGCCTACCTGCTCGTGGCGGTCACAGCCTTCCGATCCCTCGGCGGCATGCCGGGCGATTTGTTCTTCGTCGCTGTTCAACTGATGTCGCTGCCCGTTGCGTGGTGGGCGATGCGAGCCTTGGGCGCGACGCGGATACGTAGCGACCTGACGCCGATCACCGAAAGTGCGGCGCTGGCCGGCGGCTTGCTGCTGGCCATGCTGGCCCTGATCGGCACGCGCCCAGCGGTGGGCGATACCCTCACTTTTTTCCCGGCGGCGGTACTGGCGGCATTGGTGATCGCGGTCGCGGAAGAATCGTTGTTTCGCGGCGCGTTGATACCGCTGCTGGCCCGGCGCTTCGGCTTCTTCCCGGCGGTGGTGTTCGGCGCGGCGCTATTTGGAGCCGGGCACCTGCAGGCCGGGATCGGATCGGGGCTCGCCGCGTTTTTGGTCGGCCTGGCCCTGGGCGGTCTGTATTTGCGCAGCGGTTTGGGTGCATGCGTGGTGTTTCACGCCGCGTTCAACATCCTGGCCGGTCCTTTTTTTGGCTTGCACGTCGGCGGCCTGCCTTGGCCGGGCCTACTGGAGCCGGCGTTGTCGCATGACCCTCTCTCTTCTCTTCCAGTGCAATTGGGAGCCCTGTTGTTGGCGCTTTGGTGGGCGCCGTTCGGCGTGCGCCGTGGTGACGTTCGGCGTCGCGCGGCGTAACGGCGAGGTTCGACAACCCAGGCGCGCTTGCTATGATACAGCCGTATTGTTACAGCACGGCAGGGTGGAGGCGCGGCGGCTGCGGAGGACGGGCCGTTCCAACCGGAGGGTCGTATGTGGTTCCTGGAAATTGAAGAGCGAGGCCGCGAACGATTGCGTGTTCGGTTGCCTGCCGAGGGCTTGTCAGTCGGCGGCGCCGACGCCGAAGTGCAACTTCCCGGTATCACAAATACGGTGAAGATAACGCCGTCGCGGCGCGTGGTGTGGGTGGAGCGAGGCGGCGAACGTGAAGAGGTGGCTCCGGAAGAGCCGGTGTATATGGGAGGATTTGCGCTTCGTCCCAGCCTCCGAAGCCATGAGGAAGGCGACATGGCTGCCGAGGCCGCTCGCACGAAAACGCTGCGTTTCGACGCCGGGCGCGACACGCTGACCACGATCGAAAGCCGCCTGCTGGTTACCGGCGGGCCCGACGCGCCGCGTAGCGTCGAGTTGGGCGAGCGGGCGCTGGTCATCGGCAGCCACGGCGGTTGCGACGTGGTGTTGACCGATGAATTCGTATCGGGCCGCCATGCGCGCTTGAGTTTGGGAACCGACGGCTGGATCGTGCACGACCTGGAAAGTCGCAACGGCGTGCTGGTTGAGGACGTGAAAGTCACCGAAGCCCCGGTCCCGCCGGGAACGTCGATTCGCCTGGGAGAAAGCACGCTGGTCATCGAGGCCGCCACCGACAGTGAGATCGTCGTGCCGGCGGCGGAGACGTTGTTCGCCGGCATGGTGGGACGCAGCGAGGCGATGCGACGCATTTTCTCGCTGGTCCGCAAGGTCGCGGCGGTGGACGTGACCGTGTTGGTGCAGGGGCCGACGGGTTGCGGCAAGGAGCTGGTGGCGCGGGCGCTGCACAACCACGGCCGGCGTCGCAACGGTCCCTTCGTGGCGGTCAATTGCGGCTCGATCGTCAAGGAACTGGTGGCCAGCGAGCTTTTCGGACACGTCAAAGGCGCGTTCACCGGCGCCAACGCCGACCGGCCGGGTATGTTCGAACTGGCCGACGGCGGCACCTTGTTCCTCGACGAAATCGCCGAACTGCCCTTGGGGCTTCAGGCCCATTTGCTGCGCGTGCTCGAGGAGCGGGAAGTGCGGCGGGTGGGCGCGAAGCGAAACATCACCATCGACGTGCGCGTTGTGGCGGCGACCCACCGCGACTTGGCCGAAGAAGTGAAAGAAGGGCGGTTTCGCGAAGACCTCTACTACCGTCTGGACATGGTGCCTATCCTCGTACCGTCGCTGCGGGTCCGGCGCGAGGATATTCCGCTGCTGGCCGGTCATTTGCTGCAGCGGGAGGCGACACGCCAAGGACTCGACAAAGCGCCCACGATCGACGACGAAGCGCACAAGACACTGGCCGCCTACGATTGGCCGGGCAACGTGCGCGAACTGGCCAACGTGATGGGCCGCGCCCTGGTTTTGGCGGGCGACAGCGACGTGATTACGGCGGGCGATCTGCTGCTGCGGCCGGCGCGCGCCGCGAGCGGCGATTTGCCGACCCTGGCCGAGGCGGAGGCCGAACTGATTCGCCGCGCTATCACCGAGTACTCGAAGCGGGAAGCGGCCGAACGCTTGGGGATTGCCGCCTCGACGCTTTATGAAAAAATAAAGAAGTACGGAATCGATTGATTCAAAGAGGAAACCGATGAGCCTACGAGTCGACTTACGGTCCGATACCGTCACCAAACCCGGCCCCGATATGTTGCAGGCGATGATCGAGGCCGAGGTTGGCGACGACGTGCTCGGCGACGATCCCACCACGAAAAAGCTGGAAGAAAAAACCGCTGCGATGCTGGGCACAGAGGCGGCGCTTTTTTTCCCCAGCGGCACGATGTCCAACCAAACGGCCATCGAGGTGCAAACCGCGCCGGGCGACGAAATCATTTGCGACGTCGGCGCGCACTTGTACGTTTACGAAAGCGGTGGCCCGGCGTTCATCGCCCACGTGTCGGTGTGCACGATCGAGGGGCATCACGGGATCATCACCGCCCCGATGATTGAGAAGCGCATTCGGCCCGACAACATCCACGCACCGCAAACCCGCTTGATTTGCCTGGAAAACACGCACAACCGCGCCGGCGGCCGGGTTTTTCCGGTCGAAACCATGGCAGAGGTGGGGCGGTTGGCGGCCGAGCACGGCCTGCGAATCCATTTGGACGGTGCGCGCATCTGGAACGCCGCAGTGGCCCGCGGCATTCCGGTCACCGAATGGACCCAATGGGCGGATACGATCAACGTCTGCTTGTCGAAAGGGTTGGGCGCGCCGATCGGCTCGCTGTTGGCCGGCGACGAGGAAACCATCGCGCGGGCCCGGTGGACGCGCAAGCGGCTGGGCGGCGGCATGCGGCAGGTCGGGCTGATGGCCGGGGCCGGTTTGTACGCGCTCGAGTACCACATTCCACGGCTCGCCGACGACCACGCCAACGCCCGCGCCCTGGCCGAAGGGCTCAACGGCCTGCCGGGCCTGAACGTGCGGCCCGGCGAGACCGACACCAATATCGTGATGATCGACCTGACCGAAGACTGCCGCTTCACCGGGCCGGAACTGCAGGCGCTGCTCACCGAATACGACGTGCACGTGATCGCTATGTCGCCCGGGCGGATACGCGCCGTTACGCATCTGGATGTCGATCGCGCCGGTATCGATCGCGCGGTGGAAGTGTTCGCCGGGCTGCTGGAGCAGTAGGGCGGGCGCGGCGGCGAATCCTTGTTTCGGGCGCTGGTGACCCAGCTTCGTTTTTTTTCCACGACGGTGTAGTATCAGGGGTCTTGATTGCCCGGAGGGAGAAAACCGTGCGACAACTACGGCTGATTATTTTGCTGCTGGTATTGTGTTTGGCGGTCGTCGCCTGCGGCGACGACGATGACGACAACGACGACGGCGCGGTCGACGACGATGACGCGGTCGATGACGACGACGACGACACGGCCGGCGACGACGACACGGTCGGCGACGACGACACGGTCGGCGATGACGACGACGATACGCCGTGGCCGGTCAACGAACTGATCGAAGAGGGCAAGCGCTGGCTGGCGCTGGGCGACGGGGACGTAGCCAACACCTACTTCCGCCTCGCGCTCGAGCAGGTGCCGCGGCACCCCGAAGCGAACTATGGCATCGTGTTGGGGCACGACGTCCACATGCTGGATATTATCAGCATCTTGTGGGACTACATCGATTCGCTGTCGTACGGCGGCCCGGTCAAGGGCAGCGCCGACCCCGACAACATTCTGGATAACTTCATCGACGAAGCGCTCGGCGGCTTGTTTTACACCGATGCGCGGGAACAGGCCGAGTACATCGAGATCTGCCTGGCCAACGGCTACCATTTTCAGCAAGACGACGCCATTCCGGTGATCATGCACTTCGTTCTTCAGGCCGAGTTGGCGGGTCAATTCGACGACGCCGAACTGTACGGCAGTTACGTCATCCCGCAGTTGCTGTGGGGCGTGTTGGGCCAGTTCGACGCCATTTCGCTGGACGTGGACATCACGATTCTCTACGCCATCACCGAGTTGGATTTTGACGACTTGTTGCCGGCGCTGCGCGAAACGGTCGACATGCTGCTGGCCGCGATGGAGGACCCCTCGCACGCCGGTTTCCTCACGTTGCCCGAGGAGAACATCCCGCAACTGCAGGAAGCGGCGCTGATGCTGGCGAGCGCAGCGAACAACTTCGGCCTCATGTTCGAGGCCATCGAAGCGGAGCGCGGCGACCAAAGCGGAGATGTCGTCGGCTACCACGACGGCAACCAGAACGAGATGTTCGATTCCTGGGAACGCTATCGCTTCCCCGGCCTGGACCTGCTGGACGAGGAAGGCATGGCGCTGTCGGCCGGTTTGCGGAACATGGCCATCGCCTTGCGCAACAGCCTGTGGGACGACACGGAGTTCGACATCGACCCCGAGACGCGGCAGCCGTTCAACTTGTCGTATTTGAACCCGCTGCTCAAACTGGCCGGCCTACCGGCGTTCATTCCGCATTGGGATATGCTGGACGTCGACCTGGGCGCCGTGTATGACGACCCGGGAACCGACGGGCTGAAACAAACCCTGATTCAGATTCTACACATCGCCGAGATCATTCTGGACTTGATCGGCGAGGAAGTCTGACAAACCAACGCCATTGTTAAAGTAGAAAGGGCATGGAAGACCATGCCCTTTTTTGTATGCGGTTTTGCCCCGAGTCGTATGGTGTGATAAATGCGGAAAGAGCCGGAAAAACGCGGAAACGCGCGTAACGACGGGCGGTTAGCTAGTTATGCGGCGCGGAGTTTGGTTTGATAAAACGAGCGCGTTAGAAGCGGTTGTGACGCGGTTTAGACGGGGTTTCAAAGGGGCTTGAACGTGGCGGCCGGGGGCGGTTATGCGCGTAAAAACGGGCGGTTCGGGCATCGTGCGGTGGGCGCGGCGGGCGATGGAAGAACGGGGTGCTTGTGACATCGTTGTGACATGGGCATAACTAGACGAAAACAAACGATAAACAGGCGCACCGAAGCGCCGCGATGTCACAACCTCCACCGGCGGCATTCCGCGAAGTGTGGAAAAATTTGAATCGCCGCGGCCGGTTTTCGGCCTGATTTTTTCCGCGGATTGCGGAAAGTGCTGCGCGCGGGGATAACTTAAAATAGTCGCGGTTAAAAGCATTCAGCCTGCTTTCTTTAGGCCAGCAGGGGCGTCGCCAAGGTGGCGATCTTCCAAGACCCGGCCGGCGCAAAGGCTTCTCCGGCCGTCGCAACTAGACCCAGGGCGAAGATCCAAGCAACGCGCCACGCTTGCAAGTCGTTCCCTTTGTAAAGCTGTATTGGCTCGTGTCGTTCGAGGCTACCGTGCAGAATTAATTCTAATAAGAAAGAGTCGACGTGTTCGGCCCAGTCATGCTCGCCGGTTTTCCACGCCGTCGCGGCGGCTTCCGCTTTAGAAGCAAAGGTCATGATATCGGGGCCGATGAGGCCGTTACGGAATCCGGTATCGTCGAGGTTTGGGCCTAAAGCAGAAATTGGGCCTAAAGCAGAAATTGGGCCACACATAACCAATCGATCAGGATCATTCGAAGTGACACCCATCTGCAACTCATCTAAAGTCGGTTTGATGTAGTATCTGACGATGCACCATTCGCCAGGTTTCCCGTTAGAGTCCGAAGGTGGCGAGAACGCAAAACGATCGGCCAGCTCAGCAAACGATACGCGTTTCATCCAAATTCTCCCTTGCGTTGCCGTCGGTGCGACAACGGTTAAGTGTAGCGCAACCACGTGTATTTGAGCAACCACTACTCATCGTAATCTCGGGCGCGGCGCGGATACGCCGGGGCGGAGTTAGCGCGGACGAATTCGAGGACGGCAGAGCGCGGGATCAGGAGGTGGCCACGCGAACGGAACGATGGTAGATAGCGGTTTTGCACCATTCGCTGGACGGTGCGGATTGACACGTCGAGACCGGCGGCCACCTCGCCGGTATCGAGGAAAGCCTTCGCGGGTAAGTCGCGCTCGACGTCGGCGACGATCTTGTCCACCTGGCGGGCGAGCAACGGGTCGATTTTACGAGGGAGACTCACGCGGCACCTCCGATTCGATAGCGGGCGAAAATTTTCAGCAAGACCGGCAACGAGCCGATCTTGACCGACGCGCCTTGCCGCCCGCGCCGCAACGCTGCCGCGACATCTTCCAGGAACAGTCGGTCGGCGGATTCGAGGCGCGCTTCGTCCAGGGCGCGGCGCACACGCCCAGGAATATCGTGTTTGCGAATAGCCATCGGCTTTAAGGCGTTGATCGTTTTGTTCGCCTGGTCGCGCGTGGCGGGTAGGCCGAACCCGAACCGCTCGCGGCAAAACGATTTTAAGGCCTCGTCGCTCATCGACAGGAGCTGCGCCAGGGTGACCAGGACGTAGCGCTGGCGACTGCTGAGCAGCGAGGCAGCGTTGCGGCCGACCGTTCGGCTGCGGCACGCTTGCGCCTTTCGGTGGGGTGCGTCGGCCACCGCGGCGGAAGGATTACGCCCCCCGCCGTAGGCGGCCAACCGTTCATTTAGCGCGAGAAACAGATCCCGCCATCCGCCATCGTCGAGGTCCTTTGACGACAACGATTTACCATCGGTTGCAACGGCGATTACTTTACGCTTTAACCACTCATCGATTTCGGCGACGGGCAAACCCGCCGCGCGCGACAGTTCGGCGACCATCGCGCGGCGGCGGCGATTATTGTGCTGCCAGGCGGCGCGGTCTATGGCGGGCGCCGCGCTCACGCGCCTCTCTGCTCCATCATGGCCATCGCGGCGATGATCCGCTTCCCGATCATTCGGGCATAATACGCGGCGTGTTGCGGTTCGGCGGCGGCCGCGCGGCCGAATGCCGCGACAGCGAGGGCGTCTTCGCCGACCAACGTGAGCGACGGCGGCGCCTGCGCTTGCGCCCGTGCGGCCGTTTCGGCGGCCGTGGTCAGCGGCGACGCCTTTTCCGCTTCACGCTTTAATTCTGGAACGGGCGCGGGCGCGGCTTTTGGCGCCGCCTTCGGTGCGGGCGCGGGCGCAGTCTCTGCCGCCGCTTTCTTCTTGTAGTAGTACTCGCGGGCTTTCGCCCGTCGGCATTCCGCGCAATAGCCGGCCGAGGTGATTTCCTTCACTTTACCGCAGATCGGGCAACGTCGTTTTTCCATCTTCTTCTTTCCCATTGGTACATCCTCCTGTTTGGTTGTTGGTTTGGCCGGCGGCGCGGGCACCGCCGATGCGGGTTCTAAATCGAGTTCGTCAAGCTCGACGAGCTCGTCGATACACCGTTGGCAGATCGGGAATCGGGGGCCGCGATTGCCGTCGAGGAGCGCAGCACGGCGCTTTTCGCAAAGCCGCGGATCGCCCGTGGTCAGGCTAAGGCGTTCGCAACGGTAGCGTTTAATCGGCATGTGCCTTCTCCGTTTTCGGCGCCGCCCACAACCCTCGGCGGTCGAGTTTCATATCACTGCGCTCCTGGGTAGAGGGTTATCGCGAAACTCCGGCTCGATGTAATCCAGGCCGAGGACCGCGAACAAGTCGCGCTCGTCGTGAAAGGCGCGCAGCGGCCGGCCGGTTTCTTCATCGCCCCCGGCGGTTTTATTGTGAGTGTCGGATGCTTCATTTACACTTCTCCGAACAGCCGCCGGCCGCCTTGTGGGCCGTGCATTGCTTCCTGGATGGTTACGTCGCGGCCGTCCGCGAACCCGGCGCTGCCCGCCTCCGAGGTCGCCGCCACCGTCGACACTTTGTGCTTCGTACAGTCCATGTTCTCGTCGATGTATTGTTGCGCAGCGGCCTGTTTGCTCAGTACCAGGCCCGCCTCTTGGTCGGTCACCGCGCCCGACTTCAACTCACCCAAGGTCGCGGCGACGCCGTAGGCGTAACCAAGGCGGTAGTCGTTTGCTTGCCAGCGTTTCAACTTGCGTCGAGACTGCTTTTTGAACTCGGCCAGGCTGGATTTAAGTTGTCGCGCCACGACCCCGAGCGCGTATTTCGCGAACTCCACATCGCCCGCCGCGCCGACGATCCAGACCGTCGTTTTCCCCGACGCTTGTTGTCGGTAGTGAATGGCGCGGCAGTCATAGTGCTGGGCGATTGCGCTGGACAGGATCATCAACCACTGTGGCAGGCGGCCGAAAGAATCGGTCATGTCCTCGCGAACCACGCCGTCGTCATTTAGGTCGCCGTCCTCGATTTCGTGACGACGCATCAACGCGCGCGCCTTCTCCATCGCCAGGGCGGCCTCGTACGGCTCACACGATTTGCCCAAGGCGAGCAGCTTCTTCACGCGATCCATGACTTGTTCACGATTCATCGATGGCGATTCCCAAACAGGCCGGTCTGGCCGAGCAGTTCGCGGGCGCGGCGACTGCCGACGAGTGCTCGCAGGCGGCGAAAAATTGCCGTGCCGTAGTGAACCAGCTTTGCCGCTTCGGCCTGTAATTCGTCCGGCGCGACAATCCAGTAGTAGCCGCCGCGCGGCGAACTGCCGATCGGACAACCGTGGATTTGAATCAAGGAGGCGATCGCGGCGCGGACAGCTCTGTCGTTTAGTCCGGTTGCGGTAACTAGGGCCGCGCGCGTGATCGCGTGATCTCTGCCCCTACGCTGGCGCACGTGTGCAAACACAGCAGATTCCTCGGCCGCGTAGGTCGTGGTCAGGGTCATTGCGATTTGACTGTTACGCTCGGGCACGATCGCCTCCTTGTTGAGCGGCCGACCAACAGTTGCGCTGTGGGTGTTGAACGCCAAATCTCGACCACGTTGTTGTTTTCCGTGGCCGACCGCTCACGGCGCGGTCCGCGTACGGGCCGCACCGTGAAGAGTCGGTCAAGCGCCGAGCGACTTCGCGCCCTCTTTGCCGGGCTCGCCCCCCAACTCGTGTTGGGCGTCGAGGTGCTCTTCAATGTCGGTGTTGACGCCGAAAAAGCAGACGTCGTCGTCCATGTACGCCAACTTGGAGGCGGCCGCGGGCGACGCGTCGATTTCGATCGTCACCTTGATCTTGTTGCCGTTCCCGTAGGTGAACGGCCCCTTTTTGCCGACCATGACGCGGGCGCGGCGCTCGAGCCGGTCGAGCTCTTGATTCAACAAATTGATTCCGAGGTCGGCGTCTTGCTCTTGGATCGCGCGCTGCAGGATGGCCTCCATCGTGGCGTTGTCGGGACGTAATAACGGCATTACTCGATCTCCTTTCTATGGTTTCCCGCCCGCCTGTTCGACGTCGAGAGTAAGTTTCGTTTTGTACTCGAATTGCTCGCGGGGCTTGGTCCACTCGAAGCCGGCGGCTTTGATTACGTCCGCCTGGCAGCGCTCGAGGACCTCGAGGTTGACGGATTTTTCCACACGCACGGCGTTTTCCACGCCCAGCTCCTCGAGGGCGAGGATCGCCTCTTCGGTCGAGCAGCCCCTGGCCAAGCGCAACTTGCGCGGTTTTAAGTGGAACCAGAGCCGCCCCCACGCAATTTGCAGGGTTTTACCGCGCCAGTTTTTGCGCAGCCGCGTCGCGGCCTTCTTCAAATCTGCGATGAGCAATTTGATCGCGGCCCGCCGGTCTTTGGCGACCAGGTCATAGTCGGCCTTCGCTTTCGCCATGCGGTCATCGTATTTTAACCTGTCCCGCGCGTTCGCGATCTCGTAATAGGTGATTCGGCGCAGGGCCTCGTCGAGGTGCGCCTCGGTCCAGTCTTTGGGGTCCGCCGGCAGGTCGACGGGTTCATTGCGGGGCATGATATTCCTCCTGTTTGATTTGGCTTACGAGCGCCGCTTGTCGTTGCGAGATCGCGTGGGCGGTTAGGTCCGGGCGAAGTTCTGATGTGATGAGCTCGCGGAGTTTGTCGGCATGCAGCAGGCACGCCATCCGCAACGGCCGGCTCGCCGCTTTTTCCGCAGACATTTTCAACAGAGCGATGGAACGGATGATGTCTTCGATCGGTACGTTCATGCGCGTTTCCCCGTCGCGCCGAACGCAATGATGGTGAAACAGAACGCGATGTGTGCGAAGCCGAGCCAGGACCACAACGGGGAGAGCGGCGCGCGGCTAAGCATAAGGCAGATGTCGGCGAAGATTCCGGCCGCCGCGGTTGCGGTCAAGAGGGTTGAAAAGCGCATGACAACTCCTCCTCGTCTTTGAGCAGCTCGGCGAGCACGCGCGGGGGCGGCGGTTCGTCGCGCAGGTAGCGGTTGCAGGTTTGGTACCAGCGCGTGACGCGGCCGGCGTGCGGCGACCGGTTCTCGACGCAAACGCCGCAGGCGCCGTCCGGGTCGTTCCAGTTAAGGCACGTCGCGCAGGCGTCCATCAGAAACCCTCCGGCCGTCGCAGGCGCAAAACCTGGGCGATAAAGGCCGCGTCGCACGACTGCCCTTTTTTGCGGGCCAACAGGCCGCGGGCATCCACGGCGGTGTTGACCACACTTCGCATCGACGGAAACACGGTGGTGTCGGCAAAGAACTTGATCGCGTCTTTCGTCGCGCGCGGCAGGATCTGCCGTACCACGCCGCGAATCTCGTCGATGTCAACCTGTTCGATCACGCGCGGGACGCCGCGGTGTGACACGCGGGTGAACGAGGCAAAGTCGGCAACCCGGTCGAAGGTTTCCGAATCAAACCGCTTCCCCGCCGTGATGTTGTCTTTCATCACCGTGTGGCCGATGACAGCGACGCCGATGTGGCATTGCTCGATCAGGGCCGTCAAAAGTTCGAAGACAGGGAACCGAAGAATCTGGCCGTCGTTCACAATCAGAAAGCGCGGTCGCCGCGTAAAGTGCGCGATGACCTGCCGCGCCATGCGCGACGGCTGCCGGTAGATTTCTTCGTCGCGGCCTTCGAGAATTCGGATGAGTTCGGCGAGAAAGCCTTTCGGTGTGCCGAGCCCATACCGGCACATGACGAGCAGGCAGCCTTTCGGATCGCGCTTCACGAACTGTTCGGCGGCGAAGGTCTTGCCGCAACCCGGCTCGCCAAAAATGACGCCGAGGCGCTTTCCATACATGGCCATTTCCAGCGCAACCGTCGTCGCCTTGAACGTCGGCGTATCGACCGGCTTCAAAACAACGCTCGCCTGTGATTCGCGCGTGTGGCGATCGATGAACTGCAGGACGTCCTGCGAGACGGCGGCATTGTCGCCGTCATATTTGGCAACGATCCACCGGCTGATGCAGGCGCGGCTGCGGCCGGTCCCCGTAGCCAGGTCGCCCTGGCTGCGCTTCGAATCGTCCTCGAGCCATTCGCGCGCCCGTTGTTGGGCGGCCTCCACAACATCGCTTTGGGTCATTGCGACGACGTTATTCGTTGTCATCGTCTTCCTCCTTTGGGTGGTAGAAGTCGTCCCACACCAGGTGCGGTTCCGGCGCGAGCGCGGGTTTGCGGACGGATTTGAACGCGTCGCCAACTAGGTTGGCAGGCGGCGGCGAGGCCGGTACATCAGGGACGGCCGCGCGTTGTTCATACGTTTCGAAAAAAGAAATTGCATCGGCGGCAGCGCCGAACAGAGGCTTGATTTGCCGCGGGCTTTCCGGTTCGTCCGGATCCTCGACCCTTGCGTCGTCGCGGTGTTCGCGCAGCGCGATCTCTTGCTCGGCCAGGCTGCGCCGCGCGCCCTCGAGTTCCCGCGCCTTCGATTTCACGAGCTTGCGCCGCCGGCGCATTTCGCGGTGCTGGCCGTCGTCGCGGAACTGCGAACTGCGCTTGTCGCGACGGGCGATGCAAAGCGGCGTTCCGTCAACGTGGCTGACGTAGAGCTTCGACAGATCCGCCGGGTCCCACGCGATGATGACCTCGCGCCGCACGTCGCCGGCGATTTCGTCGGCCCAGTAATTCGCCTCGTGAAATTCGATGCCGTCGCGGGCGACCGCGCGCTTCCGCTTCATCAGCAAGTAGTGCACCTGCGTGGCGGTTAGCTTCGTGACCGGCTTATCGTGAACCTCGTCGTTCCAAACCTGCATCGGCGTGCGGCCGTTCATGCCGTGGCCATGCTGCGGCGTTTGGTGATACGTGAAGTCGACCCAGTCGGCGAAGTCGACGACGAGCTCGTCGAGGGTCGGCACTAGGCGGGTCGTTCCCGTTTCGACCAGTTCCCGCATCGCCTGCTTGCGCGCCCGCTCCGACTTCTCCGGAACCGACGCCGCATCTTTCCCGCAATACGTCGGCCACTTTTTCGCCCAGTCGCCGACCACTTCCTTAAAGGCGCGTTCAATTCGCTTTGAAGCGCCGTGGTATTTCCGCACCGCCGTGAACTTCACGCCGAGGGTGACCATCACGCCGGGCAATTCGGAGACGTCGCCCTTTACGCCGCGGCGCTTGCGCCGGAACTTTTGGTGATCGGTGCCGCCAATAAAGTGCCGGTGCAGAAAGTCTTTGCCGTTGTCGAATTTGACCCGCCGGGGCACGCCGCATTCGGTGACCATCGTATAAAACGCCTGGTGAATCGTGAGGTGATTCGGCGCCTGGTCGGCCACGATGTGCCAGCCGATGAACCGCTTCGATTTGTCATCGAGAAACGCCGTCAACCACGGCCGCACCAGCGCCCACTTGACCGGCCGCCCGGTTTGCGGATCCCGCTTTCGAACCACGCGAACGAAGCAATCGATGCGATGGTGGTCACCCGACGACCAGTCGAGTGGTCGCAGCGATTCGTAATCGAGGCGCGAATGCGGCTCGTAATCGGCGTTGAAAGAATCGGGCCCGGCGTGATACGCCCGCGCCCGCGCCACGTCGAAATGGCCGAGCACGCGGTTGACGGTTGACGTGCTGGGAACCTCGCGCCCGTCACGCCGGCACAATTTAGCCAGGCGTTCAAATGCGTGCGCCTTGCTGCCGCCGGCCAGGACGTAAACCTCGTGCAGCACCTTGCGATCCGCCGCGGTCAGCAGGCTGTCGCCGGCGCGGTTGCCGTAGCCGTCCACGATCCCTTGGTAGCCGTGGGCCGCGTAGGCGGCGAGCCAACGATTGAGGGTTTGCCAGTGGTACGGCTGGCCGCTGCAGAATTTTTTGATTGCCACAATTTTGCCGAGCCCAGTGTGCTCGGCGCGGAATTCCCGGACGGCGGCGATCGCGGCCAGCTTCTCGTCGGCCTTTCCCCTCGCCCATTCGGGCGTAGCGGCCCGCGCTTCGATGTCGCGGACGCGGGGATCTTGCTCGACGCTGGTGAGTGGCGCGACGGTTTCGATTTGGTAGTACCGCGCCTGCGCGTCGGCCGGCAGCGATTCGAGGGCGACCTGGCAAACCGCGCTACCGTTGCCGCGGGGCATTTCGCGCGTGGTGAACTCGGCGAGTCGCCGGTAGAGGTGCCGGCGCGAGCAGCCGAGCAGCGGGGCCGCGTCGGCGATGGCGAGCCAGGTGAGATCGGATTCGCGTGCCGTGAGCAGCCCGCCCGCACGTGTTGCTGTACGAAGGCCATCACACGTTGCTTGTGACTTTTCCGTACAGGCGGGCTGCTCGCGGCGCGTGGTCATAGCATCGACCCCACGATGATGTCGCTGTGTGTGACGAGGGCCATCGTTAACCCGCCACAGCGGCAAGGCGCGCGCGCAAGATCACGAGTTCGTCGCTGAGCTTTTTGGCACGTTCAACCTGCTCAGCAGAAATTAGGATCAGCGCGTCGACGTATTCATCGGTTGCCAAAATGTGACCTAAAAGACAGGCGATTTCGGGCGGAGTAAAATCGAGACCTCTCTCGAACTGTTGAAGCAACATTTCCCGATGCTGACGGGGCAGCGTCAGCTTCCGGACTTCCCGCTTGTTCGTTCGTGTCTCACTCATCACTTACCTCCTTTTAAAAGGCGGCGCGCGGCCGCCTCGCGTTGGGCGAGCTCGCCGCGCTCGATTTGGATGCGGCCGATTTCCGCCGCGGCGCGGTCTTGCACCGTTGCGACGGAGCGGCCGGCGGGCGCCAACAGGGTGTCGAGCGGGGAAAAATTGTTATGGATCGTGCACACCGCGACCATCACGTCGGCCGGCATCCGGTTGGCGTTGGTGGCGGCGGTCCAGGCGCTCCAGGTCGTCTTTGTGATTTTGCGGCCGACCAAATACAGGAGCTGGTCGACGATCTGGTCGGGCGAAAACGGCCCGCGGCGGACCATCCGCGAAACTTCGGTCGCGGCGTCGTCGAGGGCGTCGGCCAGCGCGCCGCGTTCGGGGGCGAAGTCGAGATTGAGTTGGAAGGCGCTATCGCGGGTTGTCGGGGTTTTCCGCGATTTAGACATTGCGCCACGCCTGGGGGGGGCGGTAAAGTGTCCGTGTCGTCATCGGATTCGGCGTGGCCGAGAAAACAAAAAAATAACCGCGGCATCGAGAATGCCAGTCACGAACCGCCGAGCCTGTTTGATTGTAATGCATCGTAGAATGATTCATTATGGCCTCGTACATCGTAACGAGAACAATGATATGTAAGTGAGTTACATATGTCAAGAGAAAAAACAACTGAGTTACAAGACGGTAGCCGATTGAGGCAAGCGCGCGAATTGCTAGAACTTTCTCAATCCAAAATGGCGGAAGAGTTAGACGTCAGCCATGCACACATATCAAAGTTGGAGCGCGGTGGTGCGCGGCCGTCGTGGCATTTACTCTTGGCGTTGGAGTACTTATGGGGGATCAGCATTGAATGGCTGCAGCGCGGAATCGGCCCGATGTTCAAGCGCCAAATGATGTTACGGGCTCCGGAAGAATTAAAAACGCCTGTCGCGTTGCCCGAAATAAAGCTCGTCACCCCTACGCGTACGCGCGGCGAGCGGCTGGACCCGACCACGTTTTATCCGCTGCCGGTGATCAGCGGCGAGGCGGCAGCGGGCACGCCCGCCGAGGTGTGCGAGGCGGAAGTGGAAGACTGGGTCCCGTCGATTTACAATTCGGAATGGTGCCCGCATCCGGAGTCGACCGTGTGCGTTCGCGTGCGCGGCGACTCGATGACGCCGACGATTCAGGACGGCGGCCTCGTCGCCATCGATATGCGCCAGCGCCTGCCGCAAAAACTGCGCGACAAAATCGTAGCGCTGCGACACGACGGCGGCGTGACGATCAAACGCCTCGTGCTGACTGATCGCCGCGAATGGATCGGCCGGCCCGACAACGCCGCCTCGTCGGAACTGTTTGTTTTTAGCGACGAGGAAATAGTTGACGCAATCGTCGGAAAGGTCGTATGGTGGTGGAGCAAAGCAAACTGACGAGAGGGTGCAATGATTGGTTATTTAATTGCGGTCATCGTTTTCGGCACGACGATTTGGGTTGGATTCGACGCGAAAGCAAATAAGATTACCGTGACCGACAAGCCGTATTCCGGCAACAACGGAGCGGTGGCCTGGGTGTTGTCGTGCCTGTTTTTGTGGATCGTCTGCTTTCCACTCTACCTATCCAAACGCAGCAAGCAGTTGGCCGCGCGCACGGCGCCGGCCAAGACCCCACCAGCGGGCGTGGCCAAACAAGAGCTGGCCGACATCAAGCAACTGCTGGACGACGACCTTATTACCGTCGAGGATTACGAGGCCAAGAAACGACAGTTGCTTGGCCTATAAGAAGGGGTGAAAAAATGAAAGCGACGCTATACCTCTTCGCCCTACTGGCGATTCTCGCGATCGTGTTCGCGTGCGGCGCGGCGGGCGATGATGACGACGACGACGCGGCAAGCGGCAACGATGACGACGACGACGACAACGATGACAACGACGACGACGATACCGCCGCCGACGACGATACCGCCGGCGACGACGATACGACGCCGCCGAGTTGCGGCGCGGTGTGGATAGAATGCGAGTACGAGAACCACTGGTACCAGCATGACGCCGTTCGCGACGCGTGCGGGGAAGCGCCGGACGCTGAGGCGGAATGGTCCATCATCGCCGAATACTACGCCTGCTCGTTTGGGCAGCACGCCGCCCACCACTACGGGATCGAAAGCTGCGGCCGCGATCTGGGCTGCGACGACTGGAAGGCCGATTGGTACGAATGTTCCGGCGACCGGTATCAAGCGGCGGCCGGCTGCTACGAGGCGTCGATCACTCGCGAAGACGTGCTGGAATGCGTGCCGGACGAGGCCGACTACTGGTGCCGCACGATTGATTGAACGCGGTTCCGCGTCGCGGAAAAAGCGGGGCCGACCACAATAAAAACACGATTATTTACAATTCCCGCCCGATTTTGCGCCCCCCTTTCCCTTTAGAATCATAGGCCTGCAAAGAGAGTGACGCCAATGGCGACAATGGCGACAATGGCGACAATGGCGACACACGCCCTCCGTAAACCATGCTTCACTAAACACTCCTGACCTCCTGTTTGAGTTGTTGCGGGACGGAGGCGGGGGCGGCTCACAGGGGGCCGTCCCCGCCGTATTTTCCAGCGGAGCAAGAACCATGCTGCAAAAACTTATCGACATGATCCAGACCGCGATCAGTGTTTTCGCCGACGGCCGGTTGACGCCGGAAGAGGCGAAAGACTTGCTCGTGAAACTTGCCGGGCTGATCAAGGTGATCGGCTTCGGCCTGGACGACCCGAAGCTCAAGGCGCTCTTAGTCGGCATCGCCGACGCGCTCGCCGGCATCGGCGAAATCGTCGCCGATCCGGAGCACGGCGTCGATGACCTGCTCGAAGGCCTCGGCCAATTGCTGATCGGCTTGGCCGCGTTTCTGTCGGAGAAAAAGGCGTGAAGCCCGGCCAGGCGCACCGGCGTCCGTGGTACCGACGCAAGCGCGTGTGGTTTGCCGCCGCGCTCGTCGTGGTCATCGCAGCCAAGCTGGCCGGCGTGCCGCTGCCTTTTGAGGCAATCGTGCCGACGCTGGTCGGTCTGATCGCCGGCGACGACACGTTCGCCGATGACGACACCGTTTTTTATCCCGACGCCGAAAACGAACCCGACCGCGGCCACACGCCCGATCCCGTGTTCGATGACGGCGACCCCGGCGGAGCGGACTGATGCCGTGGGCGTGGCTCGAGCCGTTTGCCGATTTGGGCGTCACCGCCGTGCTGGGTTTGGCCGCCATGATCATCGCGTATCGCGTGGTCAAGATCGGCGAACGCATCGGGAATCGTATGGCCACGGCGCAGGAAACAACGGCCGAGGCGTTGGCGCGCCTGGTTAACGATCAGGCCGATCAACGCTACACGCTGGCGAGCGGTTTGGAAACATTGGAACTGGCGATCAGCCAGGTCGACCAACGCGCTGCGCTGCAGGCACAGCACATCGGTGCAATAGAAATCGACCTGCGCGAACTGCGCAACCACACCGATTTGATTGGCGCGGTGAGTGAAAAACTCGACCGGCTGCTCACGCAATCAACCGGAGGGCAATGATGCTCAACATGCTCACGCCAGACGATCGCCGGACCCTGCGCGGTTACATCCTGCGCGCGCTTTTCAATGTAGACCCTCGCTGGCTGCCGGAGTCATCGTTGAAGCGCTTCCTGCACACGGTGCAGTGCCTGCCGCCCGACGACGAACTCGTGCGCGAGATCAATTTCCTTCGCGAAAAAAGGTACCTCGAATCCAAACCGATCGCGGGCGCGGGCCCAGCCGGCCGTGAGGTTTTCCAGCACAACATAACAACGTGGGGATACAAGCTCGTGACCGGCGAGACGACCGATCCGGACGTGTGGGTGATGTAGTGGCTCGGAGACGGAACAGTTCGATCGACAACCTGCCTGAAAAGTTTCGCGCCAAGGTGCGCGCGATGCTGCGCAGCCCGAAGCCGCGGTACACGTACGAGCAAATAATGGATTGGCTCTACAAGGAAAGCGAGGGCCGATACCGCCTCAGCACCGGCACGCTCAGCCGGTATTACAACGCCGTCGTCAAGCGCGAATTGGAAGAGGCCGAGCGCCGCACGAACTTCTCCATGAGGCTCGCCCGACAGGTCGCCAAAGCGGCGAAGGCCAACAGCGCCGAAGC
The DNA here is from genome assembly GCA_030765525.1 of Candidatus Lernaella stagnicola. Classification (NCBI taxonomy): domain Bacteria; phylum Candidatus Lernaellota; class Candidatus Lernaellaia; order Candidatus Lernaellales; family Candidatus Lernaellaceae; genus Candidatus Lernaella; species Candidatus Lernaella stagnicola. Next base: position 6,951 of record JAVCCK010000028.1, on the reverse strand, counting down.
GATGGAGCAGGTGATCCTGAACGTCCTCGACGGGGCGTTTATGGCCAACGAACAGGCCGCGTCCAGCGTCGACCCGTCGCAACTATTGCACGCCAAAGCCGCGCTGATGCGCGTGCAAAACCAGCGGCATCGGCTGGCCATTCGCGAGCGGGAACTCGAAGCGCAATTGGAGAAACACCGCTTCGAACAAGAACGGCTCGAGCGCGAACTGGCGAAGCAGCGCAGCGAAGAAGAGCGGAAGCGCCTGGCCGCCGAACAAGCGCTGGCGGGCGCCCGCCCCGACGACGCCGACTCGCTGCGCCGGGCGGTTTCGAAGATCCGCCAAATCTACGGCCAAAAGACGGAGGCGGCATGATCCTCGCGCCGCGCCGAGACCCGTTTTATATTCCCGGCCCGTCGGACTGGTACCGCCCGGAGTTTGACGCGGCGAACCCGCCGATTCTGGATCCGTGGCAAGTCGACTGGGTAAGCGACAAGAGCCGTTTTAAGATGGCGCTCAAGTGCCGCCAAAGCGGCTATTCGTTTGCCGAAACCTACGACCAGGTTGCGGAGTGCGCGGAGACGCCGGGGACGGTGTGGATCGACCTGTCGCGTGGGCAGCGGCAATCGGACGAGCTGATCGAAAAATGCGCGATGCACGTGGAGGCCTTCGACGCCGCGATCGAACAGTTCGACGGGCGGCCTTTCGAAGAAGAAGAGGTTTACTGCGAGTCGATCGCCGCGAAGGTGACGATTCGCACGATCCGCTTTCGTAACGGGTCGAAAATCATCGGCCTGCCGGCGAACGCCGACACGGCCCGCGGCCTGTCGGGCAACGTGTTTCTGGACGAGTTTGCCATCCACCGCCACGCGCGGGAGATCAAAGCGGCACTCGTGCCGGTCATCACCCGCGGCTACAAAATCCGCGCCGTTTTCACGCCCTACGGCAAGGGCGGGCCGGCCTACGAAATGTGGAGCGATCGCGGCAGCGGGTATAGCAAGCACCGCGTCGACATTTACGAGGTTGCGGCGCGCGGGATCCACTTGCAGCCCGACATCGAGGCGCTGCGCGACGCGATGGCCGATGACGAGATGTTCTCGCAGGAATTCGAATGCGTGTTCCTCGACGAGGGCACGGCGTTTATCCCCCACGAACTGCTCAATCACGCCGAAAGCGACCAGGCCACGACGGACACGCCGCTGGCGGATATCTCCGCCGATTCGTTCGCCGGCGTCGACGTCGGGCGGCGCCACGACCAGACCGTGATTTGGGTTGTCGAGAAAACCGGCGACGGGCGGTTGGCCACGCGGCAAATCACGGTGCTCAAAAACACGCCCTTCGCCGAGCAGGAGATTATTTGCGGCGAGACCGCCCGCCGCGTCGGCCGCATGGCGATCGACGAGACGGGCCTGGGCATGATGCTGGCCGAGAACCTGCAGCGGAAGTTCGGCGCAAAGATCATCCCGGTTACGTTCACGGTTGCCGAGAAAGAGGACCTGGCCGTGCGCCTGAAGCGATCGCTCGAAGACCGCGCGTTCATGCTGCCGGCCGACCGCATGGTGCGCGCCTCGTTTCACTCCATCAAACGTATGCCGGGCACCGGCGGGCACTTCCGCTTTGACGCCGGGCGGACGGACGAGACGGGCCACGCCGACGCGTTCTGGGCGGCGGCCTTGGCCAGCCGCGCAGCATTGCTGCCGGCGATCAAAATTGCCTACACGACCGTCGCGACGCGGCCGCTTGGCGGGTTTTTCCGCGGCCGGACAAAAGAGACAAACGAAGTCGACGCGGCCGCGCAAACGCCCCCAGGGCCTCGTAAACGCGGCGGCGGCAGATTGGCGGGGCTATGGGCGCGGTGAAGCTATTCGACTCGCGCGGTAAGCCTCTGGAGGGGTTGACGCCGCGGCACGCCGCCCGGCGGGTCGTCACCGTGCAATCGCGCGACCGCATCAGCGACGCGTTCGACATGGAGCCGGCGGATCTCGGCGCGACGATGGCCGAGGCGCTCGGCAAAGGCGAGAGCGCGTGGGAAGCGTACGGCAAGCTGATCGCCGCCGCCGAGCATTACTGGCTCATCGACGGCCGCGTACACGCCAACTTCGACAAACTCCTTGAGCGCATCGCCGGCATGGACTGGCAAATCGTACCGAGCGAGCACGATCCGAATGGCGAGGCCGACGCCGAAGAGATTGAGAAACTTTTTGACAACATCCCGAACCTCGAGGATGACCTGCTGAGCGAACTGGCCGACGCGATTCTCAGCGGATTCGCGGCCGTCGAGCCGACGGCGGAGATGGTCGGCAACGAACTCGTGGTGACGGGTTGCCGCGGCATCGAGCAGTGGGCGTTGCGGCCCGACGCATCGCGCACGGGCGAGTGGGAATATCGCGACGAAAACAGCAACTGGCTATCGGTACCGGCGGGCAAGCTGATCACGTGGGAGCGGCGGCATAAGGGCTCCGTGATCACGGGCGGCCTGCTGTGGACCGTGCTGTGGCTGGCGCTGATCAAATCCTATTCGCTGAAAGACTGGGTCGGGTTTCTCGAGACCTACGGGCAACCGTTCCGGCTCGGCTCATACCCGCCCGAGGTCGACGAGAACAGCGAAGAGTTTGCCACTTTGGTGCGCGCGGTGATCGACATCGCGACGGATGCCGGCGCCGTCATTCCGCAAGGCATGGCGATCGACTTCAAGGAAGTCGCCAAGGGCAGCACCGACGCCTACGAGCGGATGATCAAACGGATCGACACCTACCTCGACCAGTTATTCCTCGGCGGCACACTGACGCAGGAGGCGGGGGACAGGGGCGCCCGCAGCCTCGGCGACGTACACGACGACCAGCTTAACGAGAAGGCGCGCAGCCACGCGCGGGGCCTGGCCGGCGCGCTCTCGGCGTGGATCCAGCGTCTCGTCGGGTTTCTGCACGGCCCGCGGCAGGGTTATCCGAAGTTCGCGTTTGTCAACCGCAACGTGCGCGAGATGGCGGCACGGCTGGCGGTCGACGAGAAGCTCGTCGGCCTCGGCATGACCCTGCGGACCGAAGAGCTTTACGAAGAATATGGGCGGGGCAAACCGGAAGACGGCGACGATGTTGTCGGCCCCGCGACCGCCGCGCCGAAGGCCGCGCCGCCGCCGCCGCCGAAAGGCCAAGCGCCGGATGACGACGATGATGACGACGGCTTCGATGCCGAAGCGGCCGACCGCCGGCAGTTTGCCGACACGTTTGTCGAGGGCCTGCGGGCCGAAGAAGACGCGCAGCGCAAGGCCTTTGAAACGCCGTTTATTGGCGAGTTAGCGGCCGTTTACGACCGCCGCGCCGCCGCAATCGGCGCCCTCGTCGCGAAGCACGGGGCGACCGGCGCAATCGAATTACTCGGCGACCTCGCCGACGACTTCGAAGACGATTTCGCCGACGCGCTGGCGCGGCCGATTATTGCCTTCAGCCTGCAAGCGGCGCAGCACGTGTGGCTGGAGGGCCTCGAAGATTCCGACGCCGGCGACGAGTTCCCGGCCGCCTCGTTCCTCGCCGGGCAGATGATCGACTCGCTATGCGGTGGCGGCGCCCGCAGCCACTTCGCGGAGCCGCGAAAGTTCCACTATGTCTCGCTCGAATTGCCGGACGGAGCGATCAAGTCAGACTGGAAAAAAGTCACGCCGAAAGCGGCGGTCGCGTACTGGCAGAAAACGACGGCGGTCTCCGCCTCGAAGTTTGCAGAGCTTTCCGCCACGGCGCGGCGCAGCGCGTTCTCGATTGCGCGCCTGGAAAACGAGCGGGTGCTGGCCGCGTCGCGCGACGCGATCGGCGAGGCGTTGCAGGACGGCTTAAGCGAAGCGGAAACGAAAAAGCGGATCCGCCAGGCGTTCACCGACGCGGGGTTGACCGCGCCGAACCCGCACCACCTGCGCACGATCTTCCGGCAGAACGCCTCGACGGCGTATGGCGCCGGGCGCTTCGCGACGCAAACCTCGCCGGGCGTGATGCGCTTTCTGCCGTGGCTGCAGCTCGTGCCGCGGCGCGACGCGCGACCGAGTCACGCGGCGTTGAAGAACGTATGCCTGCCCGCCGACTCGCCGGCGTGGAAGGTGTTGGCGCCTCCCCTCGACTGGGGCTGCCGCTGCGTCGCGCGCAGCCGCCGCCGTCCTCCGGCCGGCTCGATCACCGACGCCGCGTTGGTGCCGATGCCGTCGATCTCAGCCACTTTTGAAAACCGCGCCTGGCAAGGGTTGCCCGGAGGTGACGCATGACCGCGACATTCGAATTCGTCTCGCGCGTAATTGAGCTGCCGAAAATCCACGACGGCGCGCTGCCTACCTGGCTGCATTTGGTGCCCTACGGCGAGTGGCATTACGCGCCGACGCGTGAAAAAATAAACTTTACGCCGGAGATCGTCGGCCAAATCCTCGCTCGATTAAGCGAGTACGAAACCCGCCTCGCCGTCGATCGCGAACACTGTTCGCACCTGGCGCGCAACAACCCGGATTACGACGACACGATCGAGTGCTACCTGGACCGCTTCGAACTGCGCGACGACGGCATCTGGGGCCACGTCGAGCTATGGACGGCGGCGGGCGCGGCGGACTTGGCCGCCGGCAAATACCGCTACCTCTCGCCCACGGTCGCGTTCAAAAAACCACACAAAAAAACGGGGGAAGCCGGGCCGGAGGTATTCGATGCCGCGGTGACGAACCATCCCCGTCTCGATGGAATCAAGGCGTTTTTCTCCGACACGCAAGCCGGCGACGTCGGAGCAGGCAACACCAGCAGCGAAAGGAGCAATGCGATGCTGGACAAAATGAAAAAGTGGCTGAAGGCGCGTGGCGTCACGCTGGCCGACAACGCCGGCGACGACGTGATCGCTGCGGCCTTCGAAGCCGAATCGAAAAAGATCGAGGCCGCCGATAAAAAGGCAGCCCTCGCGCCGCCCGAACTCGCCAAAGCGGCGGGCCTCGAGGGCGACGAGGTGAAAATGGCCGACGCCATCCAGGCGTTGACGGCCAAGCTTGCGCCGCAGGTCCCCGAAGAGGTCGCCAAAGCGCTGGGCGAATCCGCCCTGAGCGTGGAAGACGCGAGCGGCAAAATCATGCAGATGCGCGCGGCGTCCGAATCCGCCGCAAGCGTCGACACCTCGGCGATTGCCAAACAGGTGCGGCAGCAGATCGACGACGAGAAACTACTCGCCGCCGCCTGCGCCGACGGGCGCATCTCACCGAAAGCGAAAGACGATTTCGGCGCGCTGCTTTTTAGCGACAACGAAACCATGCGCGACAAAGCCCGCGCGGTAATCGGCGGCCTCGTGCCGACCGGTCCGCTCGCGGCGGGCATTGCCGAAAACGGTGAACGCCCGGATGGCGCCGGCGGCTTCGCCGACGACGCGGCGTTCACCCAGTGCTGCGAGCAGATGGGGCTCGATCCGGACGACGTTCGGAAACAAGAGAAGGAGTACGAAAATGGCTGATCTCAGCGCGGAACGTAACACGAAGCGCCGCGAGGCGAACGTGTCAGCGGTAGGAATCGCTGCCGCCACCACGGCGTACATGGGCCTGCTGTGTTTGATCGATTCCAACGGCTACCACGACCCGGCCTCGGCCAACGCCGCCGCCTGCGTCGGCGTAGTCGTTGCGCCGCCCGCGGGCAGCGATTACGACAACAGCGCGGGCGACGCGGCCGCTAAATCCGCACGGTACGAATTCGACAAACAAGTCTATCTCGACCTGGATGCGGGCACGCCGCCGACGGCCGCCTACATCGGACAAAAGGTCTTTGCCAGCGACAACCACACCGCATCGATCAACCCGGAAGACGGGCCGGAGATCGGCGAGCTGATGAGCGTCGACGCCGGGGGCTGCTGGGTTCTCGCCGGGCGCTCACTCGGGTTGCAAAACCTGCGCGACAAAAACCTCGGCGCGGCGGTGCAGACACTCGCAGCGGCGACGGCCTTGGTTTTCAAACCGGGCTTGGCCCATTTCCCGGTGATCGGCGACGGCGACGTAACGCTCACGGCCGATTTTCCCGCCCCGGATTTGGGGCGAATCATCTTCGTCATCGGCACGAGTGACGCAAACAAGGTCACCGTTGCGCATGACATCAACACGAATCATCAAGGCGGGATCTCGGCCGAACTCGGTAGCGCCGACATGATCGCATACATCGGCGGGACGAGCAATTGGCGCGAGCTCTTCCGGGCGATCGGCTAAGGGAGGGGAAACGATGACACGCAAAATTCTGATCGTTTTGGCCGTTCTGCTCGTCGCGGCGGCGTCATACGCCGGCGTGCAGCAGACGGATACGCTCGAGATCATTCTCGGCAATCTGCAATTAACGGACGACTACAAACTGTATTTCGGCACCGGCAGCGATGCCAGCCTGGAGTTTGATGAGGATGGGACCGACCAGTTGCGAATTACTGGCTCGACCATCTTTGAGGACGTCGTCGAATTCGACGGCGCGCTTGCTTTCGATGGCGGGTTTACGCTCGCCGACGACACGGCCCTGGTCTGGGGCGCGGGCCCCGATTGGAGCTGCCTCTACGATGAGGCGGGCGACGACAACTTGGAATGCACGGCCGCAGCCGCGACCGGCGAGTTCAACATTCTCGTCGGCAACCTGACCGTTGGTAATGGGACCGCCGATCAAACGATCGACGGCGAGGACGCCTACATCGAGGGCCTCGTCGAGATCGACGGCGTGATCTATTCCGACGGCGGCGCAATCGTCGGCGACGACGTGGCGTTGGCGCTTGGCGCGGGGTCGGACTGGTCTTGTGTCTATGACGAAGTTACCGACGACAACTTGGAATGCACGGCGGCCAGCGCAACCAGCGAATTCAATGTCCTGGTCGGCAACTTGACCGTCGGCAACGGCACGCCGGGCCAGACCATTGACGGCGAGGACGCCTACATCGAAGGGCTCGTTGAGATCGACGGCGTGATCTATTCCGACGGCGGCGCGATCGTCGCCGATGACACGCTG
>JAVCCK010000026.1 GCA_030765525.1 Candidatus Lernaella stagnicola | reverse complement strand
CGGGCGAGAACGTGAAGATCAGCGTGGCATTGATTACGCCGATTGCGATGGAAGATGGACTGCGCTTCGCGATTCGCGAAGGCGGCCGTACCGTCGGCGCCGGCGTCGTATCAAATATTTTCGAGTAAAGGGGTACGACAGTGGAAGGGCAAAGAATCCGGATCCGCTTGAAAGCGTACGACCACAAACTGTTGGATAAATCGGCGCGGGAAATCGCACTTGCGGCCAAAAATACTGGGGCCGCCGTCAGCGGGCCGATTCCTTTGCCGACCCGCATCGAGAAATTCTGCGTGCTGCGCTCGCCGCATGTCGACAAGAAGAGTCGCGAGCAATTCGAGATTCGCACGCATAAGCGGCTGATTGAGATTTACAACACCAATCAGCAAACGATGGACGCAATGAACAAAGTCGAACTGTCCGCCGGCGTGGCCGTCGACATCAAATTGATCTGACTGGAGTAGCCGATGGCAACGGGAATCTTGGGGATAAAAAGGGGAATGACGCAGGCCTATGATAAGGCCGGCACGCGTTTCCCCTTGACGGTCATCGAGGCCGGCCCGTGTACCGTGGTTCAAGTTAAAACCGATAAAAACGAGGGCTACAACGCCATCGTCGTCGGTTTTGGCGAAAGAGACCTGCGTAAGCTCACCCAACCGGAAGCCGGGGTTTTCAAAAAGGCTTTGGGTGAGAAGACGCGCACCGGCTTCCGCACTGTGCGGGAGTTTCGTGTTGACGACCCGAGCGCCTTTAAGGTGGGTCAGGTAATCACGGTTGAACAGTTCAACAGTGGTGACTTGGTTGACATCACGGGCAAGAGCAAGGGTCGGGGTTTTGCCGGGACCATCAAGCGGCACGGCTTTTCGCGCGGCCCGCTGACTCACGGTTCGAAGAACAAACGCGAGCCCGGTTCCATCGGCATGAGTGCATATCCCGGCAGGGTCGTCAAAGGCAAAAAGATGGCCGGCCAGTTGGGTAACAAAAAGGTAACCGTGCAGCGTCTACAGATTTTCCAAGTGGACGCCGAGAAGAATCTGCTATTTGTCGTTGGCGCCGTCCCCGGAGCGAACAGCGGATTAGTCACGGTCAAACCGAGCGTTAAGGCGTAGGAGGGGCGGACTGATGGCAAAACACGATGTCCTGAATATGCAGAATCAGAAGGTCGAACAAGTCGACCTGCCTGATCGCGTGTTCAACGGCGAAGTGAAAGAACATTTGTTCTGGGAAGTCGTGCGGCAGCAAATGGCCGGGCGGCGGAGCGGCACCGCACACACGAAAGAGCGGAGCGAAGTCAATTACACGGGCCGCAAGATGTACCGCCAAAAAGGCACGGGCCGGGCGCGCGCGGGTGACCGCCGCAGTCCGGTGCGGGTTGGCGGCGGCACGACCTTCGGGCCGCGCAATCGCAGCTATGCCTACCGCGTACCGAAGAAAGTGCGGCGCGCGGCGGTGCGCAATGCGCTGACGATGAAGCTGGCCGAAGGCAAACTGCTGATTTTGGACAACCTGGATTTGCCCGAAATCAAGACCAAGCTCTTTGCCTCATTGATGAGTGATTTAGGCGTCACGAGCGGTTTGTTCGTCATCGACCAGAAGAATGAGGTCGTGGAGAGAAGCGCTCGCAACATTCCGAAGGCCAAAGTGTTGCGCGTGGAGGGTCTGAACGTATACGACCTGCTGCGCTACGAACACGTGGTATTGACCAAGGACGCCTTGGCCATAATCGAAGGAGCGTTGGCGTAATGAAAGCGGCGTACAAAATCATCAAGCGGCCGGTTATCACTGAGAAAGCCAACCTTGCGCAGGAAGATCGAAACAAGGTGACTTTTGAAGTTGCGCTCCACGCGAACAAAGTGGAGATCGGCAAGGCGGTCGAGGAGTTGTTCGACGTAACGGTTGAGGACGTGCGCACCCAGGTGATGCCCGGCAAGCGCAAACGGCTCGGCCGTCACATTGGTTACACACCGAAGTGGAAGAAGGCCACGGTCACGTTGCAAAAAGGCGACTCGATCGACTTCTTCGAAGGCGTGTAAGGGGAAACGATCATGGGTATCAAACGATACAAACCAACGAGCCCGGGCCGACGCTTCCAAACGGTCTCTACCTTTGAGGAAGTTACGCGCCGCGAGCCCGAGAAAAGCCTGCTGGCGCCGCTGAAAAAGAGCGGCGGTCGCAACGTTTACGGGCGCATGACGGTCCGACATCGCGGCGGCGGTCACAAACGGCGTTATCGCCTCATCGACTGGAAACGCGACAAGCGCGACATCCCGGCCAAGGTCGTCTCGGTAGAATACGACCCGAACCGCAGCGCGCGTATTTGTCTGCTGCAGTATGTCGACGGCGAAAAAAGATACATTCTGCATCCGCAGGGCGTGCGGGTCGGCGACACCTTGGTGGCGGGCGATCACGTGGATATCCGCCCGGGCAACGCGTTGCCGTTGGGCAACATGCCTTACGGAACCTGGGTGCATAACGTGGAAATGAAGATCGGCAAGGGCGGCCAGCTCATTCGCAGCGCGGGTACTTACGCGCAGTTGCTGTCGGTAGAGGGCAACTACGCACTGCTGAAAATGCAGAGTGGCGAAATGCGCCGGGTGCACGTACGTTGCTTTGCAACGGTCGGTCAGGTCGGCAATATCGATCACCAGAATATCAAGATCGGAAAAGCCGGTCGCGCGCGCTGGATGGGACGACGCCCGAAGGTGCGTGGCGTGGCGATGAACCCGGTCGATCACCCGCACGGCGGCGGCGAAGGCCGCACCAGCGGTGGTCGCCACCCGGTAACGCCCTGGGGCGTGCCGACCAAGGGTTACAAGACGCGTAAAAAGAACAAGCCGTCGAGCAAATACATCGTCAAACGGCGCAAGTAAGGAGACGAAGGGATGGCCCGCAGCATCAAAAAAGGACCTTTCATCGACGACCACTTGTTGGAGAAGGTTCAGCACGCGAAAGCGATCGGCGCTAAGCAGGTGATTCGGACTTGGTCCCGGCGATCGACGATCGTTCCCGAGATGGTTGGACTGACCTTTGCCGTCCACAACGGGAAGAAATTCATTCCGGTTTTCGTGACCGAGAACATGGTGGGTCACAAACTGGGCGAGTTTTCGCCGACGCGGACTTTCCGGGGTCATTCCGGCGACCGCAAAGGCGCTTAGGCGGGGAGTAGGAATATGGAAAGCACGGAAATTCGGGCGAAGGGACGCTTCCTGCGGTTCTCCCCGTTCAAGGGCCGCGTCGTCGCCGCGCAAGTCAAGGGCAAGCCGGTGTACGAGGCGCTCCAGTTGCTGAAGTTTTCGCCGAAAAAGGGTTCGGCGCCGGCCATCTACAAGGTGATGGCCTCCGCTCTGGCCAACGCGCAGCAGCGAGAGGGCGTGGATGTCGACGGTCTGTTCGTCAAGAACGTCATCGTCGATGAAGGTCCGACGCTCAAACGCATCCGCTTTCGGGCGCGTGGTCGGGTCGATCGTGTTTTCAAACGAATGAGTCACGTAACTGTGATTCTGGATCAAGCATAACGAGGTGAGCCGTGGGACAGAAGACCCATCCGATCGGTTTTAGGCTTGGCATTTCCAAAGACTGGAACAGTCGCTGGTTTGCCGAGGGCAAAGAGTACCGCGAGTACTTGCACGAGGACTTGAAACTGCGCAAGCACATCAAGGACAAGCTCGGCCATGCCGCGATTTCGAAGGTGGATATTGAGCGTCGCGCCAACAAGGTCGACGTGACGATCCATACGGCGCGTCCCGGCATCATCATCGGCAAGAAGGGCGCCGAGGTCGAAGTGTTGCGCCGCGAACTCAACGAGATGTTGGGCCGCGACGTCTACATCAAGATCCAGGAGATCCGCCGGGCCGACGTGGACGCTCAGTTGGTGGCCGAAGGTGTGGCCAACCAGTTGCTGCGCCGCATCGCCTTCCGCCGCGCTATGAAAAAAGCGGTGGGCAACGCCATGAAAATCGGCGTCAAGGGAATTCGGATCGCCACCGCCGGTCGTTTGGGCGGCGCGGAAATGAGTCGCCGCGAATGGTATCGCGAGGGTCGCGTGCCCTTGCACACCTTGCGGGCGGACATCGACTACGGTTTCGCGGAAGCCCGGACCACCTACGGCGTGATCGGCGTCAAGGTATGGATTTACCACGGCGACGTGGTCACCTCGTAGGCAAAAGGAGCAGACGCCATGTTGATGCCCAGCAGGACCAAATATCGCAAGCAGCAAAAAGGCCGCATGCGAGGCGAGTCGTACCGCGGCAATAATTTGGACTTCGGCGATTACGGATTGCAGGCCGTGGAGCGCGGGCGTTTGACCTCGCGGCAAATTGAGGCGGCTCGTATTGCCATGACCCGTCACGTCAAACGCGGTGGTCGCGTGTGGATTCGGATATTCCCGAGCAAACCGATGACCAAGAAGCCGGCGGAAACCCGGATGGGTAAGGGCAAGGGCTCCCCGGAGTATTGGGTGGCGATCGTCAAACCCGGCCGGATGCTCTATGAAATGGAAGGCGTAACGCGTGATCTGGCTAAGGAAGCGTTTCGGTTGGCCGCGCACAAGCTACCGATAAAAACCCGTTTTGTGACGCGGGAGGATTAGCATGAAGGCGAAAGATTTGCGCGAAATGTCGCCCGACGAATTGGGCACCAAAGAACAGGACTTGATTCAGGAATTGTTCAACCTGCGTTTTCAAATGTTCACGGGGCAACTCGAAAATAACGCGCGCCTCACGCAGGTGAAACGCGACATCGCCCGCGCCAAGACAATCCGGCGCGAACTCGATATGCAGGGGAAGGCACATGGCTAGCGAAGAAAAACGCGGTAATCGTCGCGTGCTGCAGGGAGTGGTGATTTCTGACAAGGCGGCCAAAACCGTCACGGTCAAAGTCGATCGCTTTTTCCAGCACACGAAGTACAAGAAATACATTCGCCGCAGCAAGAAATACATGGCGCACGACGAACATGACACTGCCAACACGGGTGATACGGTACAAATCGTGGAATCCCGGCCGTTTTCGGCGCAAAAGCGTTGGCGTGTGACGAAGATCGTCAAACGGGCCGACTAGGCCAGGCGGAGGCAGGCGATGATTCAAATGCAAACCCAACTTTCGGTGGCGGATAATTCCGGCGCCCGGAAGTTGCAGACCATCAAAGTTCTGGGCGGTTCCAAACGCAAGTACGCCCGGGTGGGCGATGTGATCGTCGTGTCGGTCAAGGAAGCGATTCCGAACGCCAAGGTCAAAAAAGGCGACGTGGTGCGGGCGGTGGTCGTACGAACCAGATATCGCGTCGCCCGACCGGACGGCACATACATTCGTTTCGACGAAAACAGTGCCGTGCTGATCAGTAAAACCAAAGAGCCGATCGGCAATCGTATTTTCGGACCGGTGGCCCGCGAACTACGGCATAAAGGCTTTAATCGCATCATTAGCCTGGCGCCGGAAGTGTTGTAGGAGACGAGAATGGCACGCGCGAAAAAACAAAAGCCGGCAAAGGCCAAACAAAAGATGAGAATCAAAAAGGGCGATATCGTCCACATCGTCGCGGGCAAGGAACGGCGTCGATTAGACGACCCGGCCAAACGCGGCAAGGTGTTGAAGGTGTTCCCGGAAACACAACGTGTCCTGGTCGAGCGCATAAATATCATCAAGCGCCACCAGCGGCCCAGCCGCACGAACCAGCAGGGCGGCATTATCGAGCGGGAAGCGGCGATCCACGTGTCGAACGTTCGACTGGTCGACCCGAAAACGAACAACCCGACGCGGGTTACGTACAAGATTTTGAATGACGGTACCAAAGTCCGGATCGCCAAAGACAGCGGCGAGCAACTGGACTAACTGGGAGCGTAAACGATGACGCCGAGATTGAAACAGTTTTACATGGAGTCGGTGATCCCCGAGTTGATGAAGCAATTTGGCTTCAAGAACGTCAACGAGGTGGCCCGCTTGAAGAAAATCGTCCTGAACATGGGTTTGGGCGAGGCGATTCAAAACGCGAAGATTTTGGACAACGCCGTCGAGGAATTGACAGCGATGACCGGACAGCGGGCGGTGATTACCAAGGCGCGTCGCAGCGTGGCGGCGTTCAAGTTGCGCGAGGGGATGAGCATCGGCACCCGCGTGACGTTGCGCAGCGACTATATGTGGGAGTTCTTTGATCGCCTGGTTAGCGTGGCGCTGCCGCGGGTGCGCGACTTCCGCGGCGTTTCGGAGAAGGCCTTTGACGGAAGAGGGAACTACACCCTGGGCGTACGGGAACAGATCATATTCCCGGAGATCGACTACGACAAGATCGACAAGATCCGGGGGTTGAACATCACTATCGTCACGACCGCAAGGACTGATGAGGAAGGTTACGCGTTGTTGAAACAATTGGGCGTTCCCTTCCGCCGGTAAAAGGAGATTGTTGCGTGGCTAAGAAATCGATACGGATTCGGGCCAAACGCCCGCCTAAGTTCCAGGTTCGCGAGTACCACCGGTGCCCGCTTTGCGGTCGCCCCCGTGCGTATTATCGCAAGTTCGACATGTGCCGGATCTGCTTGCGTAAGCTGGCGTTGCAAGGCGAATTGCCCGGCGTCGTAAAGTCGAGCTGGTAGAAAGGGTTTGCAGCAATGGTCATGACCGATCCATTAGCGGACATGTTCACGCGGATTCGCAATGCGGGCCGCGCGCGACACGACATGGTTGAGATGCCTGCGTCCAAGGTCAAGGCGGCCGTCGCCAAGATTTTGAAAGACGAAGGGTATATCAAAGCCTTCCGTGTAATTGAAGACAACAAGCAGGGTGTTTTGAAGATTTACCTGCGTTACCGCGAAAACGGTGAGCCGACGATTGCCCAAATTCGTCGCATCAGCCGGCCGGGTCTGCGCCGCTATGTCAGCGCCGACGAGTTGCCGGAGGTACTTGGCGGTCTGGGCTTGGCCATTGTCACTACGAGCCGTGGCGTGATCAGCGCCGTGACGGCCGGAGAGATGAATATTGGTGGCGAGTGGCTCGCCGAGGTGTGGTAAGCCGGATTGCTTTGAGGAGTTACAGCGATGAGCCGCATTGGCAAATTACCGATCGCGATCCCCAAAGGGGTGAAGGTCCAAGTTAACGGACGACAAGTCCACGTGAGCGGACCGCAGGGAAAGCTGCAGTATGAGTACGTGGCACTGGTTTCCGTGTCCGAGGACGAGGGCCGGCTTTGGGTGAAACGCAACGACGAAACGAAAGACAGTTCGCGGATCCAGGGCCTCACGCGCACGCTGATCAACAACATGGTGATTGGTGTGTCGGAAGGGTACAAGCGCGAACTGGATATCGTGGGCGTCGGCTATCGAGCCGAGGTCAAGGGCAAGATGCTCGTTTTGAACGTGGGTTATTCGAATCCGGTCGAGGTCCCGTTGCCTGCGGGCGTCGTAGCCGTGGTCGAAAAAAACACGCACATCACGCTGACCGGCTTCGACAAACAGTTGCTGGGTCAGTTCGCCGCCGACGTGCGCAAGGTGCGGCCGCCCGAACCTTACAAAGGCAAGGGCATCAAATATTCCAACGAGATCGTGCGCCGCAAAGAAGGCAAAAAACAGGGTTAACAAAGGAGCAGGGTTGTGGCTACGTCGTATAAACACGAAAAACAATCGCCGCGTCAGCGCCGGCAGCGCCGCGTGCGGCGTAAGGTGCGCGGTACGGCCGACCGTCCGCGGCTTTGTATCTTTCGCAGCAATAAGAACATTTACGTGCAGGCGATTAACGACGCGGATGGTTCAACCGTCGCTCAGGCCAGCACCTTGGACAAAGCCTATCAACCGTCCGAGGAAAAAGGAAAAATCGACGCGGCCCAGGCCATAGGCAAACAAATTGCCGAACGACTGTTGGCCACGAACTACAAGCAAGTTGTGTTCGATCGCAACGGCTTCCTGTATCACGGCCGTGTCAAGGCTGTGGCGGAAGCGGCCCGTGAAGCCGGGCTGGAATTCTAGGGAGCGATTCATGGCATTCGGTAGCAAACGCCCGTTCCGGGAAGAAGACAGTGAATTCATCGACAAAGTCATTCATATCAATCGAGTGGCTAAGGTCGTCAAAGGCGGTCGGCGATTCAGCTTTTCCGCATTGGTGGTTGTCGGCGACGGCAAGGGACGCGTAGGCGTCGCCTTGGGCAAGGCCAACGAGGTGCCTGAAGCGATTCGCAAAGGCATTGAAAAGGCTAAAAAGACCATGTTCCGCGTGCCGATCACCGACGGCGACACGATCCCTTACGAGGTGGTTGGCCGTTTCGGTGCGGGGCGCGTGCTGCTCAAGCCGGCCGGCGAAGGTACCGGCGTAATCGCCGGGGGCGCCGTGCGGGCCGTGTTGGAAGCAGCCGGTGTGCACAATATCTTGACCAAGTGCCTGGGTTCACGGAACCCACACAATTTGGTCAAGGCGACGGTGGAAGGCTTGAGACAGCTTCGCTGGCCGCATGAATACAAGCGGATGTTGGCGCAAGCCGACGCCGACTAAGACGACTTGCAGCGACGAGGAGAAGAACGATGAGCGGGAAACTTCGCGTGACGCAGACCGGCAGCACCATTGGGCGACCGGAGAAACAGCGCGTCATCATTAGAACCCTTGGTTTGGGTAAACGGCATAAAACCGTCGAGCTTCCCGACAACCCGTGCGTGCGCGGGATGGTCAAAAAGGTCATCCATCTGGTCAAGGTGGAGGAGGTGTCCTAATGGCGGACTTGAGTAATCTGAAACCGCCGGCGGGCGCGGTCACGAAATCCAAGCGCAAGGGCCGCGGCCAAGGTTCCGGTCTGGGTAAAACCGCCGGACGAGGCAGCAAGGGTCAACGGTCGCGCAGTGGTGGCGGCAAAGGCCCGGGCTTCGAGGGTGGCCAGATGCCCCTGCAGCGGCGTCTGCCCAAGCGCGGTTTTTATAACCGTTTTGCCAAGAAATACACGGTGTTGAACCTGCAGCAACTGTTTGGCAAGTTCGACGCGGGCGACACCGTTGATCCCATAACGGTCGTGGAGAAGAAATTGGTGCGCAAAGTGGCCAAAGATGGATTGAAGATCCTCTCGGAAGGCGACCTGACGGTTGCGTTGACGGTCAAAGCGCACAAGGCGTCGGCCAAAGCCGTGGAGAAAATCCAGGCGGCGGGCGGCACTTTCGAGCAACTGAACTAGGTTTGAGGACAGCACAGTGATCGGCGCTTTTGCAAATATTTTCAAGATTCCCGAGCTGAAACGCCGCGTGATATTCACGGCGATCATGCTCGCCGTGTATCGCGTGGGTACCATGATCCCGACCCCGGGCGTGGACGGCGCGCAGATCGCCAATTGGTTTTCCCAGCAACAGGGAACCATCTTCGGCATGTTTTCGATGTTCTCCGGCGGCGCCATGGAGCGCGGCTCCGTGTTCGCACTGGGGATCATGCCGTACATTTCGGCGTCGATTATTCTGCAACTTTTGACGGTCGTGATTCCGCACCTGGAGCGCCTGAGTAAGGAAGGCGAAGTAGGTCGCCGGAAGATCACCCAGTACACTCGTTACGGCACCGTCGTGTTATCCCTTTTCCAAGGTTACATGATCGCCTACGCGCTTGAGCAAGGCCTGCTCGGCGGCGGCGCGGTGCTTACCCCGGGTCTTTATTTCCGCTTGATGACGATGATTACGCTGACCGCCGGTACCGCATTTATCATGTGGCTCGGCGAACAGATCAGCGAACGCGGCATCGGCAACGGCATTAGCTTGATCATCTTCGCCGGCATCGTCGCACGTATGCCGGTGGCGATTATTCGTTTGACGCAGCAGTCCTTTGAACAGGACCGCGGCGTACTCAAGATCGTCCCGATTCTGGCGGTGATGGTGGCCGTGATCGGCTTCATCATTTACGTCGAGCGCGCCCAGCGGAAAATCCCGATCCAGCACGCGAAGCGGGTGATCGGCCGCAAAATGTACGGCGGCGTGAGTACTCACCTGCCGCTGCGGATCAACACCGCCGGCGTGATTCCGCCGATTTTCGCCAGTTCGATCTTGATGTTCCCTACGACGATCACCCAGTTTTTCCCCGACAATTCGATCCTGCAGCGATTGAACGACTGGATGCAGCCCACGGCGTTGTTGTACAACCTGGTGTACGTCGGACTGATCATCTTCTTCTGCTACTTCTATACCGCGGTTACTTTCAACCCGGTGGATGTGGCCGAGAACCTGAAAAAGACCGGCGCCTACGTGCCGGGTCGTCGGCCGGGAAAAGCGACTGCCGACTACATCGACAAGATCCTGACTCGCATCACCTTCGGCGGCGCTCTTTACGTGGCAACGATTTGCGTGTTGCCGACCATTTTGATCGCGCAGTTCAACGTACCTTTCTACTTTGGCGGCACGTCGCTGCTGATCGTCGTGGGTGTGGCCCTCGACACGATCCAGCAGTTGGAAAGCCACATGCTGACCCGGCACTACGACGGTTTCCTGGGCGGCAAAGGCAAATTCAAAGGGAGGAAGTAGTAGATGCGGCTTATTCTTCTCGGCCCGCCGGGTGGTGGAAAAGGAACGCAGGCGCGGGCGCTCATCGAGCGCTTTGACATCCCGCAGATTTCGACGGGCGACATTTTGCGCGCCGCGGTCAAGCAAGGAACGGAACTCGGCCTGAAGGCCAAGCAGTTTATGGACGCGGGCAAGCTCGTGCCGGACGAAGTGATCATCGGCATCATCCGGGATCGCATCCAGGTCGATGATTGCAAAAACGGCTACCTGTTTGACGGCTTCCCCCGCACTGTCGCCCAGGCCAACGCGCTGGCCGACATGCTGGCCAAAGACAGCGAATCGCTCGATCACGTGGTCAGCATCGATGTGCCGGACGAAGAAATCGTCGGGCGGCTCACGGGTCGACTGACATGCCCGAACTGCAATGCGATGTACCACGAGAAGACCATGCCGCCGCAGGTTGCCGATACCTGTGACCGCTGCGGCCACGTGGGACTGATCGTGCGCGATGACGATAAAGAAGAAACGATTCGGCAGCGGTTGGCGAATTTTCATCAGCAAACCGCGCCGCTAATTGCATATTACGACGAACGTAAGTTGCTCCGCCCGGTCGGCGGAGTCGGCAAGCCGGCGGAAATCGGCGAACGGATTGCGGCGATCTTTGACTGATAATGTGATCACGCTCAAATCACCGGCCCAGATCGCAAATTTGCGATCGGCCAACCGCATTGTCGCCGAGGTATTGGCGACGTTGCGCGAGGCGGCGGCTCCGGGCATGAGCACGATGGATCTGGAAAACGTGGCCATGGACGTGTGCAGGAAGTACAAAGTCCGGCCGGCTTTTTTAGGTTTGTACGGCTTTCCGCGGAGTTTGTGCATATCGATCAACGAGGAAATCGTCCACGGTATCCCCTCGACCAAGCGCATCTTGAAAGAGGGCGATTTGGTTAGTGTCGATTACGGCGTGGTGTACGAGGGCATGTACGGTGATGCGGCGATCAGCTTCGGGATCGGGCGTATGGACCCGGAGACCGAACGACTGATGAAAGTCACCGAGGAGTCCTTGTATCGGGGTATCGAACAGGCGCGCGAAGGCAATCGCCTGCCGGCCATCAGCCGGGCGGTACAGCAGCATGTCGAGGATGCGGGCTTTTCGGTGATTCGGGACTTCGTCGGCCACGGCGTCGGCGTGGCACCGCATGAGCCGCCTCAAATCCCCAATTACGTGGGGCGGGCGACTCCGAATACGCGGCTTCGAGTGGGCATGACTATGGCCCTGGAGCCGATGGTCTCCACCGGTCACTGGGCGATTGTCGTCTTGGACGACGGCTGGACCGCAGTTACGAAAGATGGTAGCCTCGCGGCCCATTTTGAGCATTCGATCGTGATCACAAACGATGGACCGGAGATTTTGTCGGTCCTCGGTTAGGACAAAAGGAACACAATGGCCAAAGACGCAATCGAAGTGGAAGGCCGGGTTATCGAACCGTTGCCCAACGCCATGTTTCGTGTGGAACTGGAGGGCGGGCATCGGGTTTTAGCCCATATTTCCGGCAAGATGCGGATGCACTACATCAAGATCTTGCCCGGCGACAAGGTGACTGTGGAACTGTCGCCGTACGATCTGACCCGAGGTCGGATCACGTATCGGTCGAAATAATAGGTTTGGATTTTCGGCGAGAGTTGCCACGACGGCGACGCGTCGAAAAGGAGTAGTGGTTATGAAAGTACAGGCTTCGGTCAAAAAGCGCTGTATGAAGTGCAAGATTATCCGCCGTAAGGGTGTCGTGCGCGTCATTTGCGAGAATCCGAAACATAAGCAGCGGCAAGGGTAGGAGGACTACGATGCCACGTATAGCCGGTGTCGATATTCCGAACGATAAGCGAATTGTGATCGCGTTGACCTACATCTACGGGATTGGGCCGACGACCAGCAAGAAAATTCTGGTCGAAGCCGGGATCGACGAGTCCGTGCGCGCCGGCAAACTAGCCGACGCCGACCTGGCCCAGATCCGGCGGATCATTGATTCGAAGTATCGAGTGGAAGGTGACCTGCGTAAAGAAGTGCAAATGAATATCAAACGGCATATGGACCTGGGTACTTACCGCGGTTTGCGGCACCGGTCTGGACTGCCATGTCACGGCCAACGCACCAGCACCAATGCGCGCACCCGCAAGGGACCGCGCCGGGCGCTGGGCCGTAAAAAATAGCGACGGAGGGTAGTCGATGGCTTCTCCCAAACGCGGAGCAAAGCGGAAGATTAAGAAGAACGTGCCGCAAGCGGTAGCGCATATCCGTAGTACGTTCAACAACACGACCGTGACGATCACCGATACCTCGGGCAATACCTTGGCGTGGGCGTCCAGCGGCACGCAGGGCTTCAAGGGAAGCCGTAAAGGAACGCCGTTTGCCGCGCAGCTTGCCGCCGAAGACGCGGCTCGCAAGGCGGCCGACCATGGCGTGCAGCAGCTTTCGATCGAGGTCAAGGGACCGGGGCCCGGCCGTGAGGCCGCCCTGCGCAGTCTGCTGAATTGTGGCTTCAAGATCACGATGATCAAAGACGTTACGCCGATTCCGCACAACGGTTGTCGGCCGCCTAAACGTCGGCGCGTGTAAGGAGAGATATTGTGGCAAGGTATACTGGACCCGTTTGTCGTCAATGCCGCCGGGAAGGCGAAAAACTCTTCCTGAAGGGCGATCGTTGCTACACCGATCGGTGTGCGTTCGAACGTCGCAAAGAACAGATTCCCGGCATGCATTGGCAACGTCGCAGCAAAACCAGCGACTACGGCACCCAACTTCGCGAGAAGCAGAAAGCCAAGCGGCTGTACGGCGTTTTCGAACGCCAATTCCGCGGCTACTTCGCCAAGGCCGACCGTATGAAGGGCGTCACGGGCGAAAATCTGCTAGCTCTGCTCGAACGCCGTTTGGACAACGCCGTTTTCCGTATGGGTTTCGCCGCCAGCCGCCGCCAGGCGCGGCAGTTGGTGCGCCACGGTCATTTCCATGTTAACGGCCGCAAGGTCGACATCCCGAGCTTTTTGGTCAAACCCGGTGACGTGGTCGGTGTGCGGGAAGGCAGCCGCAAAGTTCCGTTGATCGCCGAAGCGATGGAAACCCTGGCTCGTCGTGAAGTGCCGGTCTGGGTCGACGTCGACGGTGCGAAATTCGCGGGTGAAGTTAAGAACGTTCCCACGCGAGAAGAAATCGGCGGCACGATAAACGAGCAGCTGATCGTCGAGTTGTATTCGAAGTAATGACCGGCGACGAAAACGATAGTTACCCTAAGCAAGGGAGTCGATAATATGTACCACGTATGGCGCGACCTGATTCGACCGAAACGAATCGCGGGCGAAAATGTCACGGACAACTACGGCCGCTTCACGTGTGAACCGCTCGAGCGCGGCTTCGGCACGACGCTGGGCAACGCGATGCGCCGCGTGCTGTTGTCCACCCTTCAGGGCGCCGCGATAACCGCGGTGCGTATTGATGGGGCGGCGCACGAATTCACGACGCTGCCGGGCGTTACCGAAGATGTCACCGACATTTGTCTGAATCTCAAACAAGTGCGGCTGCGGCTGGATACGCCCGACACCCGCACGTTATATTTGAAGCACAAGGGCTCAGGCGTGGTTACCGCGGGGATGATCGCGGGCGACCCGAACGTGACGATTCTCAATCCCGACTTGGTTATCGCGACGTTGGCCAAAGATGCCGATTTGAACATGGAACTCGAAGTGCGCACTGGGCGGGGCTACGTGCCTACGGAATACCTCGTCGAAGAAGAAGTGCCCATCGGCACGGTCGTGTTGGACGCGAATTTCAGCCCGATTGTCAAATGCAACTACCAAGTGACCAACGCGCGTGTCGGACGCCGCACAGACTATGATCGCTTGATCATGGAAATCTGGACCGACGGTTCCATCACGCCGGAAGACGCGCTGGCCGTGTCGGCGAAGGTGCTCAAAGAGCAGTTTACCGTCTTCATCAATTTTGATGAGGAAGAGGAAATCTACGAAGAGGAAGTCGAAGAAGAGGATGAGGTTCTCAACGAAAACCTCAATCGCTCGGTCGAAGAGCTCGAATTGTCGGTGCGCAGTGCCAACTGCCTTAAAAACGCCAACATCCGTTACATCGGAGAACTGGTACAGCGAACCGAAGCGGAAATGCTCAAAACGAAGAACTTCGGCCGCAAGTCGCTCAACGAAATCAAAGAAATCCTGGCCGAAATGGGCTTGTCGCTCGGCATGAAAGTGACGAATTGGCAGCCGCCCGAAGAAGTCAAGGAAGAAGAATAGTCTGCAACGAGGTTAGCGAGTTATGCGACATCTAAAAACGGGAAGAAAACTGGGCCGTAATTCTTCGCATCGCAAAGCGATGTGGCGCAACATGACGACCAGTATTATTGAACACGAACGCATCCAAACAACGGTGGAAAAAGCCAAGGAATTGCGACGGTACGCCGAAAAAATGATCACGTTGGCCAAACGCGCTCGCGCGCTGGGCGACGGATCGACCGACCGCGACATCGCAGCCAAGCAATTGCATCTGCGGCGCCAGGCCCTCGCGTTCATTCGTAACGCCGACATCGTCAGCAAGCTCTTTGGTGAAATCGCCGAACGTTTCGCCGACCGCCCGGGCGGATATACGCGCATCATCAAAATCGGCATCAGGCGGGGCGACGCGGCGCAAATGGCCTACATCGAACTGCTCGGTGAAGACGAGAAGATTGGCGTCGAGAAAAAGACGCCGCGCAAAAAATCGAAATCGAAGGCCAAAGCCAAGCCAAAGAAAAAGGCCGCGGAAGACAAGGCGCCGGTTGAAGAAGAGGCCGTAGTCGAAGAGACGCCGGCGGAAGAAGCCGTGGTCGAAGAGGCTCCGGCGGAAGAAGCCGTGGTCGAAGAGGCTCCGGCGGAAGAAGCCGTGGTCGAAGAGGCTCCGGCGGACGAGGCCCCGGTTGAAGAAGAGCCCCCGGCCGAGCCGGAAGCTCCGGCCGAGGAGCCCGCTCCGGAAGACGACGGCGACGAGGAAAAATCCGAATAACGACCGATGCAAATCGGTTACCATGAGCGGGCAGGACACTTTGTGTTTCTGCCCCGTTTTTTATTGAGCCGAGGAAAATAATGAGTGAGCCTTCCGGTAAAGCCAACCCATGGTACGCCGACTTTCGGATGTACCTGTTGATATTCATCGTACTCACCGTGTTCATGCTCAAAGCGGTTTTCAGCGGCAGCCCGACGGCGAGTTGCGGCACGCCTTCTGTCGCGGCGGATTTCCGTGTGGCCGGTCTCGATGGAAAAGAAGTGCACTTGAGCGACCTGAAAGGGAAGGTCGTATTCCTCAACTTTTGGGCCACTTGGTGCAAACCCTGTATTCGCGAATTACCGTCGATCCAAAACCTGCAAAAGCGCTACGGCGCGCGCGACGATTTCGCGATTGTCGCCGTGTCCGTCGACGAAGGGCCGACCAAGGAACTCAAGGACTTCCTCGACGGCTTCAATCGTCGCACGGCGGTCGAACCGTTGAGTTTTCCCGTTTTCCACGACCCCAAGGGTGAGACGGCGGCGGCCTATCATGTATCTGGTTTTCCGACGACCTTTTTGATCGACCGCGATGGACAGATTCACCGGCGCTTCATTGGTCCGCGGCATTGGGGTGACAAGCACTTCCTTGCCATGCTGGACGAACTCCTGGCGGCCCCCACCCAGTAACCGGACTGTCGGCACGAGCCGCTTTCTGTCTGCTATCCGTATTCCCTTTGGCGGCCGGTCGAAATAAACATACCAACAAGTATTCCAAATTGACTATGGCTGAATATTCCGATATCATGATGATGCAACCGATTGGTTTCGCAAATGGGAGGGCATTTCCATGAGTATCCGAAAAGCGAAACTGTCACACATCACTCTTCTTGTATCCCTGCTTCTCTTGATATTGCTTGCTTTTGTCGCCTGCGATGATGGAGATAGCAACGACAACGACGACGGTGACAATGTAGACGACGATGCCACCGACGACGACACCGGCGGCGACGATGACACGGGCGGTGGCGATGACGACACCGGCGGCGGCGATGACGACATAACCGAATTCCAAATCAGTGTCGTGGATGGCGGAACGCCGCGAGGAATATCGTTGGTTCTCGCCTCAGATGGCGTCGTTCATTTCGCTACGTCGAAAGCGCGGCGCTTGGTTTTGCACACGCTTTCGAATGGGGAAATGACTAACGAGACCTTGTACGACTTCGCCGGAAGCCCGGAATTGAACATCGATGACACCGGAAATCTGTACGTGTTTTTCCTTGACCTGTTCGCGAAGGGCACGGCGGTTGCGAGCAACGCAACGGGCGAGTGGGTCATCGAACCGGTCGAAGTACCCGGCGCGTTCTTCGACCCGGAGTACTGGGACGCCTATCAGACGTACTTCGATTTCGCCGTCGACGGCAACGGCGTCCAACATGCGTGCTACTGGCACGAGACGGATAACAATCTGGCCTACGCAACCAAAACCTCGGGCGTTTGGACGTACGAGACGGTGGATGCAAACGTCGATACCGGTGTGTTCTGCAGTCTGGCGTTCGATCAGAACGATGCGGCGCACATTGCGTATTACGAAGAGTCGCCCGGTAAGGATGACATCACCCGGACCTTAAAGTACGCGACCAATGCCTCAGGCTCGTGGGTGACCGATACGGTCGACCCGGCGCCGCTTATGGGTTGGAACACGGATATTGCTGTGGACCCACAGGGCGACGCGCACATTACCTACCTCGATTACGACGCGAATCTGCTTCATTACGCCGGCGGCCATCCGGGCGATTGGACCATGGACCTGGTCGATGACTCCGGGGAACAATTCGGTCGACACAGCATTGCGGCGGGCGCGGACGGCAGCGCACATGTTACCTACGGCGAGTGGTCCTCGCCGGGTGAATTGAGATACGCGACGAACGCTTCGGACAACTGGGTTCACGGCGTCGTCGAAGCCGGGACCTATGGCACGCAAAACGCGATCGCCGTCGACGCCGAAAGCCGAGTACATATCGCATACAACGGCCCCCTGTTCAGCGCGAAGTACGCGGTCAAGGAAAACGCCGATTGGGAGCTTACTGAGATCGACAGCGGCTCCAGCGTGGGCGGGAAAGCTGCGGCTGCAATCGGGCCTAATGGCGAGGTCGGCGTTGTGTACGACATATTCTCCGAAGGCACTATCGTTTACGGCCAACACACGTCGGAAGGATGGTCCACCGAGGTGATCGAATCGGCCGTTACCGACGTGCAAGAAATAGCGGCGAAACGGGCGTCAGATGGATCGTGTCACGTCGCGTACTACCTGTTCGACGCTCAAACGCTGCGTTACGCGACGAACGCCAGCGGCGCTTGGCAGGTCGAAACCGTCGGCGAAGTCGGTTGGCTCGTGAGTGATCTCGATCTCGTGATCGACACGAACGATGTTGTCCACCTCCTGTTTTACGAAGTCGGCGACGACGTCATGCGTTATGCGAACAACGCCACCGGAACGTGGGTGTTCGAAACGGCTTACGATAAAGCCGTACGCGAAGGAGCGGCGTTGGCCGTGAGCGCCGAAGGCGTGGCGCACGCCTTTTTCCAGGCGGAATTCGGCGTGCGTTTGCTCCACGCGACCAATTCCGGCGGTACCTGGCACTCTGAGGTCGTTGATGGCGACCACAACTCGGGGGACCAACCGTCGGTTGTGATCGACCATGCGGGCAAGCTGCATGTCAGCTACGAAGAGATCGCTACTTGGTCGGCTCGTTACGCGAACAACGTAAGTGGCGCTTGGCAGATTGAAACGATTCCGACTTCCCGGACCGGCAACCTATTCACTTCCATCGTTTGTGACGCCGACGGGCATATTCACATCGCGGTGAAAGCCGACTTGGACGGGATCGAGTATTTCCCCGACGTCGCCGCGGGCTGGGATCCTCGGCTGGTCGACGGTGCCGGCTATTTTCGGGACTTCGTCGACTTAGCCGCGGCGCCTGACGGGCTGGTGCACATGTTCTATATGGTGAGCGAAGCGTTGTGGTGGGCGTCGTTCCCCGTGGGGTACGACCTGCCGACGCTGAACTAGAATATTCGCGTAGGCTACCGGGTCGTTGAGAGAGGACCGTTCGGCTCTTTCTCAACGCCCCGTTCCGATTTACCCGCCGTTCATACTCCGTCCAACGTCGACTTTATGCCGCACTGTGAAAACCGGGCCACGAGTACGTCGCACCGATCGGCGCGAGCGAATTATTTCCTCAAAAGGCGACAATATGGTAGGAATCAGACAAGGGATAACCGCGAGGGAGATCGCGCAATGAAAATGAAAATTGGTCTTTGTATCCTGCTCGGCTTGGCCATGATTGCGGCTTTGGTGGCCGGATGCGATTGCGGCGATGATGACGATGACACCGAAAACGACACCGATGACGACGCCGTGGATGACGACGACGACACAAGCGATGACGACACCGATGTCGATGACGACACAATCGGTGACGACGACACTGGCGGAGACGACGATACAGGTGGCGACGACGATCAGCCGCCGCGCATTGAACGGGTTGAAGGCGGCATTCCGGGTCAAGCCGGCACGTCCATGGTGATCGGGCCCAACGGCGATCGATACGTGGCCTCCACAACGGCTCGCGAGTTGTTGATCTATACGGTTTCCGATGATCGCAAGGCTTCCGTGACATCGGTCTACGCGTTCGCGGCGAATCCGATTATCGACCTCGATGCCGCTGGAAATCTGTATGTACTGTTCCAGGACATTTGCGCCGAGCAGCTCGCCTTGGCCGATAACGCCGGCGGCGAGTGGAACATCGAGCCGTTGGATTTAGCGAATCCCGATTTGGCGCGGAATGATTTCGATTGGAAAATCGACGCGGCGGGCGCGGCGCACCTATGCTATCGGCACGGATCGAACTACAACCTCGTGTACGCGACCAACGAAACCGGAATGTGGCAAACCGAAACGGCCGATACCTCTGCGGGCACCGGGCAGGATTGCGCGCTGACCGTCGACGGTGACGGAAGCGTGCACATCAGCTACGGCGACGCGGTCGGCCGGCATTTGAAGTACGCGACCAACGCGTCCGGATTATGGGTTTCGACGACGGTCGATAACACCGTCGACACCGACGCCGACACGGATATCGCCCTGGATGCGGGCGGCAAGGTGCATATCTCTTACCGCGACGCGAGCAACTACACCTTGAAGTACGCTACGAACGCCGGCGGCGGGTGGGGCCGTTTCGTGGTGGACGACACCGGCATGATGCGAACCGCGACGCGCATCGCCGTCGATCTTTCGGGTCAGGCGCACATCACGTACGGCGAGTGGACCGACGGATTGCGTTACGCCACGAACAAAACCGGTTCGTGGGTGCACCAGAATGTCGATAGCAACTGCCACGGCGATTATGCCGCTGTGGCCGTGTCGGATGATTACCGCGTGCATCTGGCCTACTCGTCCGACGCTGTCCGAGATTTGGGCTATGCCGTAAAGGGAACCGGGCTTTGGGATTATGAAACCCTGGACACGGGCATGGTCGTGGGCAACTACGCCTCGGGAGTCGTCGAGCCCAACGGCACGTTACACATTCTGTATCACGAGAGCGACGCCGATTATCTTCGTCACGCCGAGCAAACCCTTACCGGCTGGGAGATGGAATTCGTCGACACCAGCGGTGACAACGATTTACATATCGCCGCCGCGGCCGACAGCAACGGCGCGGTGCACGTGGCGTATTTTGACAATTCGACCGGTGTTTTACGTTATGCCGAAAACAGCGCGGGAAGCTGGGCGACCACGACAGTGGATGATTCGGCCATTGTCGGGTACTACGTCGGTATCGCGGTGGACACCGGCGACTTCGTACACATTACCTATTGGGATTTGACCAACCATGAGTTGAAGTATGCCGAGAACACCGGCGGGACGTGGGTGTCTGAAAGCGTCGCGACGGGAATGACCCTGTCGGGAGGAACCTCACTGGTTATCGACGACGTGGGGGCGGCGCACATCGCGGTTACGACGTCACCAAGTTACCAAATGAGCCACTATACAAACCAGGGTGGCGGTTGGACCAGCGAGGTGATCGACAATACGAACCACTCGAGCGGCAACGGGTCATTGGCCATCGACGCCGAGGGGAACTTACACCTTGCCTATGGCGACATCGACAACGACGTTGTGCGTTACGCGACCAACGGCAGCGGCGCCTGGGAAAACGAAGCGGTGACCACCACCGCTGACGGCATCATGAATCGCTGGGTGTCCATGGCCATGGACGAGGACGGATTCATCCACATCGGCGCGACCGAATACAGCGACATGGGCATTGCCCCGACCGGCGTGCATTACCTGACGAACCTCTCCGGCGATTGGACTCGCACGCCGATCGACCTGGCCGGATACATGGGCGAATACGTCACGTTGTTGATTGTCGACAACGAAGAAATACACATGACCTACGGCGGGGAGGCCGCCCTCTGGCACGCCGCGTTTCCTCTGGGTTTCGGCGCACCGACGCCCTAACCGGCGGTGATCGGCCGCGTTTTCGAGGCCCCCGGCGGGTGCGTTACGTCTTGACAAAGGGCCGCGGCTCAATAAAATCAGGCGGTGCTTCGGCAGCGTAGCTCAGGAGGTAGAGCAAGCGGCTCATATCCGCTGTGTCAGGGGTTCGAGTCCCTTCGCTGCCATCGGAAAGGCCGGCCGGGTGGTCGGCTTTTTTGTTTCTACGAGGTTGGTGTGACACGCATATTCGAGAACTTCACCACGACAGATTTGGATTCGTTGCTTGAACGCATTTCGGCATCCCACGTGGGCGTGTTGGGCGATTTCGCCCTCGACGTGTATGTGTTCGTCGACCGCGACGCAAACGAATTATCCTTGGAGACCGGCCTGCCGGTGCAACCGGTGTTGCGTTACGAGGTCGCGCTGGGAGGCGCGGGCAATGTGGCCAACAACCTGGCCGACCTGAAGTGCCGTCATGTCGAAGCCTTCGGCGTACTGGGCGACGATCCCTGGGGACGCGAAATACAACGCCTGTTGGCCTTAAAGAACGTACGGATCGACGATCTGCTCACCCAACAAGACGCGTGGGCGACCGTGGCGTATCTCAAGCCTTACGAGGGCGAAACCGAAAAGCGCCGGTTCGACTTCGGCTTTTTTAATCGGCTTAGCACCGAGACTGCCGACCGGCTTCTCGAGCGCGTGGCCGCGCGGCTACCGGAACTGGACGCGTTGATCGTCAACGAGCAAGTCGGCAACGGGATTCACTCGCCCTATCTACGCGGCAAGCTCCGTGAATTGCTCGAAGCGCATCGGGACAAAATCGTCATCGTCGACAGCCGCAATCACTCCGAGGCGTACCCGGCGGCCATCCTGAAAATCAATGACCACGAGGCGGCGCGACTGGCGGGCTACGAGTATCCGGTTGGGGCGCTCGTACTCAAGGAAAACGCGCTGGAGGCCGCGCGGTTGCTTCACCGGCGGATCGGTCGCCCGGTATTCATCACGCGGGGCGCACGCGGCTTGATCGTGGCCGACGAATCGGGCTTGCAGGAAATCCCCGGCATCCAGGTGTTGGGAAGGATCGACCCAGTCGGTGCCGGCGATGCCACGCTGGCGGGTATCGCATCGGCCCTGGCCGTCGGCGCCACCGCGGCGGAAGCCGCGGTATTCGGTAACATCGTCGCGGCAATCACCGTGCTCAAACTGCGGCAGACCGGCACCGCGACGCCCGCCGAGGTGTTGGCCGTCGGCGCGCAACCCGACTACGTGTATCGCCCGGAACTCGCCGAGGACCCGCGGGCGGCGCGCATTTTACCGGGTACGGAATTCGAGTTGATCGGCGAACGTCAACCACCGCCGACGTTCACTCATGCCATTTTCGATCACGACGGCACGATCTCCACGTTGCGCGAGGGGTGGGAAACCATCATGGAGCCGATGATGGCGCGCGCCATTTTGGGGCCGTCCTATCAAAGCGCCAACGATTCGCTATACCACCGTGTCGTCGACCGCGTGCGCGAGTACATCGACAAATCGACCGGCGTGCAAACCCTGGTGCAAATGCAGGGGCTGGTCGCCATGGTGCGCGAATTCGATCTCGTACCCGAAGACGAAGTGCTTGATGAACACGGCTACAAGGAAATTTTCAACGCAGAATTGCTACGACTGGTGCGGCAACGAGTCGCCAAACTGGAGCGCGGCGAGCTTGAAATAGCCGATTTCACTATGAAAAACGCCGTAGCGCTGCTGCACGCGTTACATCAAAAGGGCGTAAAACTCTACCTGGCCAGCGGCACCGACGCGGCCGACGTCAAGCGCGAAGCCGCGGCGCTGGGCTATGCCGAATTGTTCGAAGGGCGCATTCACGGGGCGGTGGGCGACGCCGCGAAGGAAGTGAAGCGGCTGGTGCTCGATCGAATTTTGCGTGAGATCGGGGACGCGGCGAGCCTGATCACCTTCGGCGACGGACCGCTGGAAATCCGCGAAACCCACAAGCGCGGCGGCTATACCGTCGGCGTGGCGAGCGACGAATTGCGACGCTTCAGCCTCAACGCCGCCAAGCGCAGCCGCCTCGTGCGGGCCGGGGTCGACTTGATTGTCCCGGACTTCTCGCAACTTGATGCGTTGTTGGCCTATCTTCAGGTGAGAACCTAGGAAACGACCATGAGCTTTCCGAAACTAGACCGCCGCAAGGTCGGCATGAAATCCCTGGCCGAGCGAATCAACCGCGTGCGTATCGCCGATGCCAAAGTGGAACCCGGCGACGCGTTCGCGGAGCTTGCCAACCCGGCGAAGAGAATCGTTGACCTGACGGCTCAGCGCATCCGGCAGGCGCGGCAAAACGACCGGCCCGTCGTGCTCACGTTCGGCGCCCACACGATCAAAAACGGGCTTGGTCCGGTGCTCCGCAGCTTGATCGAGCGCGACCTCGTCACGCACCTGGCCACCAACGGCGCGGGTGTGATTCACGATTGGGAACTGGCCTACCTGGGCGAAACCAGCGAACACGTCGCGGCGAACATGGCCCGCGGCGCTTTCGGCAATTGGGAAGAGACGGGCTTTTACCTGAACATGGCGATCAATGTCGGCGCTTACGAGGGGCTCGGTTACGGTGAGGCCGTCGGAAAATTCATTCACGACGGGCGACTCGATTTGCCATCGGCCGATGACTTGCTTGCCGTAGCGCGCGGCGAGGCGGAATCGAACCCGGATCGCGCCGCCGCCGCGTTGGATCTGCTCGGCGTGATGCAGCGACTGGACTTGAAGCCGGGCGCGATCGAAGCGGCGCATCCTTTCGCGAATACGAGCGCCCAAGCCGCGGCCT
This sequence comes from Candidatus Lernaella stagnicola, assembly GCA_030765525.1. Taxonomy (NCBI): domain Bacteria; phylum Candidatus Lernaellota; class Candidatus Lernaellaia; order Candidatus Lernaellales; family Candidatus Lernaellaceae; genus Candidatus Lernaella; species Candidatus Lernaella stagnicola. The sequence goes on along the minus strand of JAVCCK010000026.1, from coordinate 14,787 downwards.
TTGCAGCGCACGTGCCTTTCACCGCGCACCCGATGTTCGGGCACGACATCATTTACAATCATCCGGCCAATTGCGGCAGTGCGATTGGGCGCAGCGCCGAACGCGATTTCCTTGCCTTTGCCCACACGATCAGCCGCATCGACGGCGGCGTGTATCTATCGATCGGCAGCGCGGTGATGAGCCCGATGATCTTCGAGAAAAGCTTTTCGATGGCGCAGAATCTCGCCTTGCAGGAGGGGCGGGCGATCACGGATCATTTCATCGCCGTCGTCGATCTGGCCCCCTCGCGTTGGGACTGGTCGCAAGGCGAGCCGCCGGAAGACCACCCCGATTATTACCTGCGTTTCAACAAGACCTTCTCGCGCGTGGGCGGGACGTTGCACTACGCCCAGGCGCACAACCGCGATTTTCTGTTGGCCCTGCTTGAGGCTCTAGGCTAGGGGGAGTCGACCTACGCGGAGCATTCGTCGGGCTCGTCGGTCATCCGCCAATCGACGGACTCGAAGAACAACACGCCGTTTTTCCTCAACACGCCGATGAGCTTCTTTTTGCCATGGAATGGTTGCTTGAATTGCAGAATCACTTTCCTGCCTTTGACTTCGAACCGCCCGGCGAATTTGCGGCGCTCGACCGTATCGCCCATTTCCAGCGCCCAAAACCGGAAGGTTCCGTTGGACTGAAAGTCGACGCCGGCGACCGGACCATAGGCACCGGGACTCGGGCCCCACCACTGCACGCCGACGAGAATCTCGCGCACGTCTTTGTCACGTTTCGGCGATAGGCCTCGCAAATTCTGAAAAAACAGCGTGTCGTGAATTGAACGCAGGTCGGGGTCGGTAAGCATTTTCGAGCGCTTTTCCGGAAGGTATTTCAGCGTGTCGGCCAGGTGCTGCGTGATCGTGCCGCGATAGGTGTCATGCTCGCATACCTCACGCTGCCGCCGCAGGAGTGCCAGCGTGCATGCCAGGTTGTAATGGGCCAGGCCGTAGGTCTCATCCGCGGCGACGGCCCGGCGAAACACGACCGCAGCGTCCCCGTACCGGCCTTGTTTGTATAACTGGAAGCCCTCGGTGTTTAGCGATTCGGCCTCGTGACGACCGGCCGAGGCGAGGACCGAGAACAGCAACAACAGGAGCGCCGCCGGCACCCATCGTTTCATGGCGTTCCTCCGCGGGTTATGCGCCGAATTGCTCGTCAATCAGTTCGCAAACGACGTGCAGAATCGTGGTGTGAATTTCCTGGATGAGCGCCGTGTGATCGCTGGGTACAACCAGCGCCAGGTCGCAAACCTCCGCCATGGCGCCGCCGTCGTGACCGGTCAGGCCGACGACGAACAAGCCACCGCTTTTGGCCGTGTCGATAGCGCGCAGTACATTGGGAGAATGGCCGCTGGTCGAGATCGCCCACGCCACGTCGCCGGGGCGGCCCAGCGCTTGCACTTGCCGCGAGAAGATTTCTTCGTACCCGAAGTCGTTGCCGATGCACGTGAGCACCGAGGTGTCGGTCGACAACGCCACCGCCGCAAGCGGTTTGCGCTCGCGTTTGAAGCGGCCGACCATTTCGCCGGCCAAATGCTGGGCGTCTGCCGCGCTGCCGCCGTTGCCGAATGCCAACAGTTTCCCGCCGCGTTCGACGGTGTCGAGAATCACGGCGGCCACCCGCCGTATATCGGCTTCGTGTTCGGTTAAGAAGCGGACCCGGAGGTCCGCTCCATCCTTCGCGTACTGCGGCACATCAAAGGGCATCGCCTGCCTCACAGACTATCCAGCGGATTGATCGGCTTACTGTTGCGGCGTTGCAGGATCTCGGCCGAAATCCAATCTTTGAACTCCGCAAAGGGCACGGTCTCTTGCTTCTCGACGCCGTAACGACGGTGCGTGATGGCTTCGTTCTCTTTTTCCCGGCCGCCGACGATCAGCACGTTGGGGATTTTCGCCGTGGCGGCATTGCGGATTTTCTTGTTCAGCGAGTCGGTGGAATCGTCGACCTCGACGCGCACGAACATCTCGTGCAACTGCGCGCGCAACGACTCGGCGTAGTCGTACAATTCGGGTGCGACGGGTACGATGCGCACTTGGATCGGCGCCAGCCACGTGGGGAACGCGCCGCCGTAATGTTCGATCAAGAAGCTGATGAAGCGCTCGTGTGTTCCCAGCGGCGCGCGGTGGATGATGTACGGCGTGCATTCCTTGCCGTCGCGATCGATGTACACCAAGTGAAAGCGCTGGCCGCTGGTGAAGTCGAGTTGGTTGGTCGACGCCGTCTCTTCGCGGCCGATGACGTTGCTGACCTGGAAGTCGATCTTGGGCCCGTAGAACGCGGCCTCCCCGGAGACTTCCTCGTACGGCAGTTCGATCTCGTTGAGCACGTGCCGCATGATCTTGATGGCGTGCTCCCACAGGTTGGCATTGTCGACGAACTTGTCTTTTTCGATGTCGTGAGTCGACAGCCGCGTCCAGTAGTTGTGCAGGCCGAACAGGTCGTAGTACTGCTTGTGCAGCAACATGACTTGGATGCACTCCTCGACCACGTGCTCCTCGTCGGTGTAAATGTGAGCGTCGTTCATCGTCATGCCGCGCACCCGCAGCAACCCCGCCAGTTCGCCGGATTTCTCAAAACGATACACGCTGCCGTATTCGGAGAGCCGCAGCGGCAGGTCGCGGTAGGATCGCGCCACCTGGCGGTAGATAAGGTGATGGTGCGGGCAGTTCATCGGCTTCATGTAGTAGTTTTCGTTGTCCATCTCCATCGGCGGATACATCGAATCCTTGTAATGCTCCAGGTGGCCGGAGATTTCATAGAGCCGGCCGCGCGAGATATGCGGCGTGTAGACGAACTTGTAGCCCTGCCGAAATTCAAACTCGTAGGCCAGCTTTTCCAGCTCGCGGCGCAGGACGCCGCCGTTGGGCAGCCACAGGGGCAGCCCTTTACCCACTTCTTCGGCGATATGGAAAATCTGCAGTTCGCGGCCGAGCTTACGGTGGTCGCGCTCCATGGCCAGCGCCCGCCGTTTTTTGAAGTTGTCCAAATCCTCCCGGCTGGCGAAGGCGAGTCCGTAGATGCGCGTCATCATGACGTTGTTTTCGTCGCCCCGCCAATAGGCGCCGGCGATGGTGTCGAGTTCGAAGGCGCCCTTCGGGATGCTCTTCGTGGTCTCCACATGGGGGCCTTCGCACATGTCGGTGAAATCACCGGAACGGTAAAAGCTAATGGTTTCCCCGGCCTCGATGTATTCCCTGGCGAGTTCCGCTTTGTAGATCTCGCCATCGTCCTCGAGCTTCTGCAAAGCCTCCTGGGCCGGTAATTCGAAGCGTTCAAAGGCCAAGTTGCGCTTGACGAAGTGCTTCATCTTCTTTTCGATCGCCTTCAAATCCTCGGCGCTGATCGGCTCCGGGAAGACGAAATCGTAATAGAAGCCGGTGTCGACGGGCGGGCCGATGCCCAGTTTCACGTCCGGAAACAATTCCGTGACCGCCGCGGCCAGCATGTGGGAGAGGCTGTGGCGAATGCGATAAAGTTCGTCGTTTTTCTGCTGCTGCATGGTTGTTATCCTCCATTCCCCCAAACCTCGGGGGTTGGCAAAAAATGCTCTACACGGCCGGTTCTGTCAACCGAAAGGCTGCAAAAAGACGTCGGATACGCCGCGTCGCGGTTGGCCCCGACCGAAGGAGAGCAGTATAATCACTTCGCCTCGCCAAGGGGAAGGGGGAATACAGCATGGACGACCGACGGTTTTCCGAGCGCGTGAGCGAACGACTGGCGCGAAAACGCAGCTATCGCGTGTTGTTGCGGCGTTGTGACCGCGCCGATCCGGACCGCGTGCGCGCGATTCTCGACGAATCGCTGGCTGAGCTCGGCTTGGCCCCTAAGGGTCGGCTGCTGATCAAGCCCAACGTCGTGACGGCAAACCGCCGCTACATTCACCACTCCTACACCGAGCCGGAACTGGTGCGGCAGGCGGTCTTATGGGCGAGGGCGGGCGGCGCGACACACGTCACGGTAGGCGAGTCGGGCGGCTACGGCATTCCTTCGCGTCTGTTTATGCGCGAGGCGGGTTACTTGAATCTCGCGCGCGACGGGGCAAAGGTCGTCGATTTCAACACCGAGGGGTACGCGGTCGAAGCCTTGCGGCGCGGCGTGCATCACCGGACGATGCAGGTTGCGGCCAGCCTGCACGACGCCGATTTCCTGCTGTGGATGCCCAAACTCAAGTACCACATCTGTTGCACGATCACCGCGGCGATCAAACTCAACGTCGGCATCCTGCGGCATCGCGAGCGCATGCTCTATCACGATGACCGCCTCGACGAGAAAATCGTCGACCTGTTGGAAGTCGGCTATCCCGACGCCGTGGTGCTCGACGCGATCGAGATCGGCACCGGTTACGAGTCCGCCCCATCCCCCATTCACTTTGGAGCGATCCTAGTCGCCGACGATCCCGTCGCGGCCGACGCGGTTGCCTGCCGCCTGCTGGGTTACGAGCCGGAGCAATGCCGGCACCTGATGTTGGCACACGAACGCGGCTACGGACCGGAGTCGTTCGACGACATTCGCGTGGAGGGAGACGTGTCGCTCGCCGAACTCCAGGCCGTGACCGCCGGGCACGAAAGTGAGTATCAGGACATTCACAAACTGCGGTCGCCGATCCGTTTTTACACCGGCAACGAGCCGACTCGCGACCGCTTCTGCCACGGCGGCTGCCTGGCCGCGGTCAAGGGTTGCCTGGGCACGATCGACAAACGGCGACCAGGTTCGGTGGCGCGGGCCCGCGAGGGGGCGATCGTCACGGGAGTTTACAACGGCGATGTGGACGCGGGGCGCGGCGTGGCGTTGTTGGTCGGTTCGTGCACGCGGGTTAACGGTAAGATCACGGCGGGCAAGGTGCGGCGGGTCGGGGGCTGTCCGATCGGCACGAAGCGTCTTTTCATGAAATTGCCGCGCTACTTTGACCTGCCCAATCCGATGTTCGATGTGCGCGATTCGTTTCTTTTCGTGCTGTTTGCGATCGACAAGTTCTTCCGAAAGGTGCTGGCGACGATTAGTCCGCGGACGTCTTCTTGAGAGCCTCGGCTTGGAAGTGGGCCGCCGTCGAGTCGATCACCTGATCCATATTCCCTTCCATGATGCGGTCGAGCGCATAGATGGTTAGGCCGATGCGGTGGTCGGTCAGGCGGTTTTGCGGGAAGTTGTAGGTGCGAATGCGCTCCGAGCGATCGCCGGTGCCGACTTGGCTGCGCCGTTCGGCCGACATCTTCGCTTCCTGCTCGGCGCGCCGCATGTCCAGCAACCGCGCTTTGAGGATCATCAGCGCACGGGCTTTGTTTTTGTGTTGGCTTTTTTCGTCCTGGCAGGTCACGACCAGCCCGGTGGGTTCGTGCGTGACGCGCACCGCGCTGTCGGTCGTGTTGACGGATTGCCCGCCGGGGCCCGATGAACGGTAGACGTCGAAGCGCAAGTCGCTTTCCGGGATACGCACGTCGACTTCATCGGGTTCGGGCAGGATCGCGACGGTCACGGCGCTGGTGTGCACGCGCCCCTGAGCCTCGGTTTCGGGTACGCGCTGGACGCGGTGTACGCCGGATTCGTACTTGAGCCGGCTGTAGACTTTGTCGCCGCTGATTTGGCAGATGATTTCCTTGAATCCGCCCAGGCCCGTGGCGTGGGACGAAAGGATTTCGACCTTCCAACGCCGCTGTTCCGCGTAGCGGCTGTACATGCGAAACAGGTCGCCGGCAAAGAGTGCGGCTTCCTCGCCGCCGGTGCCGGCCCGAATTTCCAGCAAGGTGTTTTTATCGTCGTAGGGATCCTTGGGGAGGAGCAGAAGCTTGAGCCGTTCGGTGAGGTCGTCGATTTTCTCATCGAGTTCCAGGAGCTCGTGTTTGGCCATTTCGCGGATTTCCGCGTCGTCTTCTTCCTCGAGCATTTCCTGCGCACCGTCTCGTTGCTCGACGAAGTTTTTGTATTTGCGGTAAACTTCGACGACTTCCTCGAGGTCGACGCGCTCCTTGTTGAATTTGGCAAACTTAGCCTGATCGCCGTAGATTTCGGGGTCGGCGAGCATGTTGGTCAACTCGACATAGCGAGCGTCCACGTCGGCGAGTTTGGCAAACACGACGGGATCCTCCGGTGCGTAATGTTCGCCGCTTGTACCTTGTTTTCCCTACCTAGGCAAGCGACGGCGCGAAAGGAAACGGGCGCGCCGCAGCACGCCCGGTCTTGATAGCGTCAAAGCCGACTAATCAGCAACCGCAGCAACTGTCGTCGCTGTCGTCGTCGTCGCCGCCCTGAATATCAGGCGCGGTATCGTCGTCGCCGCCGGTGTCGTCATCGCTGTCTGTGTCGTCGTCGGGCGGGGGGACGGTATCGTCGTCATCGTTATCGTCGTCGTCGTCGCCGGGCGTTGTGTCGTTATCGTCGTCGCCGGGAGTGGTGTCATCGTCGCCGGGCGTTGTGTCGTTATCGTCGTCGCCGGGAGTGGTGTCATCATCGTTGTCGTCGTTGTCGTCATTATCGTCGTTGTCATCGTTGTCGTCATTGTCGTCGTTGTCGTCGTTATCATCGTTGTCATCATTGTCATCGTTATCATCATCATCGTCGTCGTCACCGCTGCCGAATCCTGAAACACACACGTCGTCGAGGTGGAAATACCACGCGCAACCGTGACCGTCGTCGCTGTAACGCCATTTGAAGCGCACGGACTGGCCGGCGTACGTCGACAGATCGATGTTGTCGGTGAATAGGCCGGTATCGAAATTCCAATAGCGGACGACCTGCCAACCGCCACCGTTGACGGAAAGGTACAGCCAGGCGCGACCGCTATCCTGGTAGTCCTCGAAGCGGCCCTTGAAGGTGAGTTCGTAATCATCGTAGCCGTTCAAGGCGATCGCGTTGGAGATGAGTTCGGTATCCCAACCTAAGCCGTTACACACGGCGGCCGAATCGGCCGCGGCACTGTAACCTGAGCCACCGGCCTGATTGACTGCGCCAAGCACGTCCGAACGCGCCCACACGTTGCCGGTGCCGGCGTTGTCCACGACCGACCAACCACTGGGCGGCACCAGGTACTCGAAGCGTATATTCATGAGCTGGCAGTCATCATCGTCATCATCATCGTCGTCGTCGTCATCATCGTCGTCGTCATCGTCATCATCGTCGTCATCATCATCGTCGTCACCGGCGGACGGCCAGCCGAGAACCTGTACGTTATCGATCATCCAGTACCACGCGTAATTCGCGTTGTAGTAATGAAAGCGGACCTGCAACGTATTGAAGCTCTCGGCCGCGAGGTCCACTTCGGTGATCTCTTCCACGTCGTCGGCTTGCGCCAGTTTCGTCTCCCAGGCGCCGCCGTCGAGTCTTACGTCAACATCGGCATTGTCGCCTAGCGAGTTGTAGTACTGCGCGAAGCGGACGAAAATGCCGTCGTAGCCGGCTACGTTAACGACCTCGCTGATGAGTTCTTCATTCATCGTTGCATACCATCCGGCTCCGTCCGAGTCGGCGATGATGAAATTGCTTTGCATGAAGGGGCTGGACCAGTTTTGCGGGTTCTCGTCGGTCCAGGTGAAGCCGTCGTTGCTGCCGTCCACAATCGTCCAAGGATGATCCCACGCGGCGGCGCTTTCCCAGGTTTCCTGCCAGAGCAGCACGGGACCGACCGGGGTAGCGTTTCGTTCAACGCTGTTGCTTTCCTCGTTACCGAACGCGTCCTCGGCGCGAACGACGTAGAAGTATTCTGTCAGGTTGACGACCGCGTTGTCGGTATAACTCGTGCCGGCGGCGGTCGCCAGCGGCGCATTGAAGTTTTGGCCGCCGGAACTGGTGGCGCGGTAGATGTTGTAGGTGATCGGCGAGTCATCCGTCGCGGGGTTCCACGACAGATGCACTTCATTGTCGCCCGGAATCGCGTCCTGCAGACCGGCGAAGGTCGGCGCCGCGCAGTCGACAAAAGCGCTTTGAGTAACCGACACATTGTAATGACCCGCGCCGTCATCGGCGTCGATGTACTCGACCGTGATCGTGTCGGCGTGGGAGACCTGCAGTACGCCGTCACTCGACGGGCTACCGGGGGCTGTGTTGATGCTGCCTTCGTACATACCCTCGTCACCGGTGCCGATGAGTGTCACGGTTTCGCGACCCGGTTCGGTATCGCTCCAGATCTGGACCGTGATGGAGTAACTCGATAAATCGGCGTCGGCCACTTGGATTTCGATCGTGTCGCTGCAATTGAACCCGTCGTCCATCGTGACGCGGCCCTCGGACGAGACGAAGTAATCCAGCAACCAATAATAGGCCTCGACCACGTCGATACGCCCCATGCCAAAGGTGTTGTCGTCGCCGGCCGTGCCCAAGTCTACCGCCGTGAAATACAGCGACATCTTGATTTCATCGGGCGTGGCGTCGGGGAACGCCTGCCGCAGCAGCAACACGGCGCCGGCGACGTGCGGCGTGGCCATCGAGGTGCCGCTCATCGTTCCGTAGGAGTTGCCCGGTTGGGCGCTGCGCACGTCGACGCCGACCGCCGAAACTTCCGGCTTGATCGTTGAGTCGTCGCAGTGAGACGGGCCGCGGCTGGAGAAGTCGGCAATTGTCGTGCCGTTTTGCTCGAGCGCGCCGATTGAGAAAACGTTGTAATCGCTGGCGATGCGGCTGGCCGGCGAGCGCAACGAGTTGGCTGAGGGCCCTTCGTTGCCCGCGGCGAACACGACCACCACGCCCGCCGCTTCGGCCGCGTCGATTGAAGCGTCGAAGGTGTCGACGCATTCGCCGTACCAACTCGGATGCAGCCCCCAGGAGTTGTTCACGACATCGGGAACGTCCTCCACCGTGCCGGGGTTGCCGTCGGGGTCGGCCATCCATTGGAAAGCGGCGACCGCGTCGGAGAAAATGTCGCCACCGGTGTCGATGGTTTTAGCGCCGATCCACTTGGCGCCCGGCGCCATGCCGATTTGGTTGCCCGCACCGTCGTCGCCGACCATGGTTCCCAATGTGTGGGTCCCGTGGGTGTTGTAGCCCGATTCGGTCGGGAAGGTTTCGTTGTACAGGGGGTCAAACCACGCGTGGCCGGGGGCGACGCCCGGATCGAGACCGCGCCAGCGATCGGCGAAGGCCGGATGGCTGCCGTCAGCGCCGGTGTCCTGATCGCACGCCAGCGCGTCGGTTCCGTCGATGCCCATCGCCCACAATTCGGGCGCCCGCGAGACGAGGATGCCGTTTTCGACGGCCTTGCTCTTATTTGAGGTCATCTTTACCGGCTCGACCGGTTCGATCAATTCGATTCCAACGTTCTTGAAAATCTCCCCGATTTCCGGCTGGTGGGCCAGCATCGTGATAAAGCCCGGCGTGGCTTCGATGGCGAAGCCGTTGACGATCCAGAACATTTGATAGCTTTTTACTTCGCCGAACAGCTTGGCTTTTTCCAGCATGGAGACAATGGGTTCCTGGGTCGCGGCGGCTTTTTCCTGCAGCGCGGTGACGACATCGTAATGACGCCGAGCCCGGGTGTGGTGAGACACGTCTGCTTCGCTCTTCAGCGCGCGCAAATCCACCTGCTGGGTTAATAAAATAAAAGCCTTGACGGTCTGCGCCGGGGGCGTTTCGTCCATGTCCGACTGCAATTGCGGGTCGATCCATGAGGCAAGCGCGGGTGCCGCCACGGCGACCCAAACCGCCATAACCAAAAGCGAAAACAAGAAGCGTTTCATGGGAGGAATCCTGTTCATAAATGGTTCATTTACTTGGCGTTCCGCCAGGGGCGGACGTGCCTCGGCGCGAAATAGTGTGCCACAAACGACAGGGAACGCAAAACGGAAAAGGCAAAAAACAGAAGTTTTAGAATTTACGGCTACTGGATTTCGATGGATCCGCCCTCGAAGAAGTGTTCCGGGCAACCCAAGTCTTCCACCGCCGCCTGGAAATTCGGGTAGACGACTTCGCTGCTTTCGGCGGTTTCCTCACCGTCTTGCACTCTTTTTTCACGCCAGAGACATTTTTTCAGGCTGAGGATGGAGATTTCGAGCATGTCGTCGGTCGGCTTTTTTGTCGTGATTTTCTGAGTCATCAAACCCGGCCAGGTCGCCAGGCGCAGCAAAGGATTGCTCCGATATTTACCGGCGAGACGAATGATTTCGTAGGAGACGCCGGCAATCGGAAACAGCAGCGGCAGTTTGACGGCGATATAAACCAGGTGCCGCAATATTTTCGGCATGGTTTCCAGTTTCGGCATGAAGGGGAACATCATCGAAAACAGCAAAATGCTCGAGAGCAGGACGATAATGATGAAACTTGTTCCGCAGCGCGGGTGCAGCGTGCTGTAGGGCCGGACGTTTTCCACCGTCAGTGTTTTGCCCTGGTCGAAGGCGGAAATCGCCATGTGTTCGGCACCGTGATACATGAAGGTTCGCTTGATATCGGGCATGAAGCTGATGGCCCACACGTAAAGGAAAAACACGGAAATTTTGATCACGCCGTCCACCAAATGGAACGAGACCATGTCCACGGTCAATTCCTTGCCGAACAGCGCGCCGACGTAAGCGGTGGCCAAGTGCGGCAAGACCATGAACAACGCCATCGCCGCCGTGATGGAAAACGCGATCGTCAAGCCGATCGACAAGCTTGAGAGTCCCTGATCTTTGTCCTTCTTGGGCGATTCTTCCGGACTGGATTCGGATTCCCCGCCGGCGTCTTCGGCTTGGGTCGTATCGTCTTTTTCTTCAACTTCCTCTTCGGCGAAGATCTTGGCCGAAAAGGTGAGGGCGCCGATGCCGTTCCACATGGCTTCGACCAGAACGATCGCGCCTCTTAAGAACGGTTTACGCAGGAATTTCAGGCGATTCCAGATGCTGATCCACTGTTCTTCTTTCAGTACGATTTGCCCGTCCGGTCGCCGGCATACCACGGCCATGCTGTTGGGCGAGCGCATCATCACGCCTTCCAATAAGGCTTGGCCACCAACCGCCAAGGGTCCCGATTGTTTATCCGGCATTAAGAAGCTCCCGGTGTTTCATCCGTGTCGGGCGCAGGCGCAAGAAGGCCCGCGCGCTGCATAACATAAGCACGCGGGCCGCAATTGTCCGCTATTAGCTGTTGCCTTTTTTCCCTTTGCCGTACGTTCCCTTGTATTTCTGCATGAAACGTTCGACACGACCGGCCGTATCCACGAGCTTTTCGCGACCGGTAAAGAAGGGGTGGCACTTGTTGCAAATATCGATCGACACTTCTTTGCCCATCGTCGAGCGCGACGTGAACTCGTTGCCGCAGGCACACTTGAAGTGCGTCTCTTCGTATTTCGGGTGGATTTTATCTCTCATGTCCATTCTCCTTTGTTCGACGCCGGCGTTGTACGGCGCTGCATAAGACGGCCTAAATACCGGAAACCAATAATAATTGCAACCCCGAAATGCAAACGTTCGACGGCCGGCCGCGGCGTTCACGGCGCAATCAAGCACCAGTTGCAATTGACAAGACCGGGAGCAATTGATAGCGTTCCACGGCTCACGTGACGGGCAGTTCGAATCACCTAAACCGTAATCCGGAGGGAGGCATTATGGGGGAAACTAAAGAACTCGCGAATCTGCGTTCGAAGACAGAGCGTTTTATGCGCGAGGTAACCAAAACATACAGCGTAGTTGATGATCGATATCGCATTCAGCATGAGTCTACGGCGTTGTTTATTGAACCCGTCGATTTGGGCGAAGAGCGGACGATTCTGCGCATGCGCGCCGTCGTACTCGCGGGCGTCCCGCGTCGTGGTAACGATTCGATGTTCGAAGAATTTTCGGTACTCAACAATCGGTACATCTTCGGCAAATTGTATTGGGTGCCCACCGAGGACGACGGCAGCGAAGGCATCATTTTCCTAGAACACAACTTCTTGGGCGAAATGCTCGACTTCGAAGAATTCGTCGCCGGTGTCGTGACGTTGAGCTCAACGTCTGACGAACTCGATGACAAGTTGCAGTCAAAATACGGCGGGCGGCGCTGGGTCGACTAAATTCGACGGCGTTTCCAAGGCACCAATAACTCAATCATGCAGGGAGTATGAGCGTGGCCGGTCACGTACCACTTAAAGAGTTCTCCGCAGCGGAGGATTTGGCCGAATTCCGCGCCGTTTTTGAAAAAGCCGCGTCGATATGCAAGCGCATGGGGCACAACCTGGTAAGCGCCGGGCACATCATGGCCGCCCTTCTCGAGGAACATGGCGAGCACTTGGTTGTTGATGCAACACGCGAACAACTCAACGATGCGCAAAAACGGTTGTTGGCCTCTTTGGAAAAGCAGGAATTGCAGATCGATGAGGTAAGCGTTCACGTCGATGAGCGCGTCGTGGCTTTCCTCGCCGAAGCCGTTTCGAAAAAAATCGAAGCCGAGCAGATTGCGCGGGCCTTCTTCGCCCATTTCGCCGGCGATTATGAACACGAAATTCGCGATTTGAAGGTGTCGGACGCTCCACCGCCGCAAACCGAAGGACCGGGTACAGCCGAAACCAAGGTGCAGCCCCAGCCGACCGAAGAATCCAAGCCCGAGCGCTCGGACGACGGTAAAGAAAAGGTTGTAGAAAAGGCCAAGGAGGCTAAGAAGAAGGCCAAGGAAAATGTAGCGAAACCTCCCTACACGACGATCTGGGACGAAGCCTTTGTCGGCGAGAAAGACATCATTCCCATCGGCCGCGAGCATCTTCGTCAGCGCCTCACTTGGGCGGTGATCCAGCAGAACGACCCGGTCGTCATGGCAATCGGCCAGCCGGGCATCGGCCGCAGCAGCCTGATTGAAGGATGGGCGCGGCTGGCGATCAGCGGGAAAATCCCGGTGCTTTCCGATTACACGTTCATCGCTCTGGATACGCTGAAAGTGCTTTCCGAAATCAACAAGCGCGTGCTGGGTCCGGCCGATTTGGTTAGCACGATCCATCGTGTCGCCGAACAGGAAAACGTGATTTTCATCGTCGATGACTTCGATTTGTTGGTCGGTTTGTGGGCGCAACCGATGACCATCGACCCTGTTTCATGCTTCAAGCCCTACCTGCAAAGCGGCAAAATGCGCGCCGTATTCACCATCACGCCGCAGAGCTACGAGCAATATTTCAAAAGCGACCCCGTTTTCGGTCGCCGCCTCTTGCCGCTGTATTTGGACGAGTTTTCCGAACACGACCTCGGCGCGGTCATCGCCGATTCGGTGGTGCGCCTGGAAGATTACCACGGCGTCACCGTGCCGCAGGATTCCATCGACTGCGCTCTGAAAATCAGCGGCGATTCACCTCGCAAGGAAAGGCCGCCCAAGGCCGTCTTGCGGTTGCTTGACTCGGCCTGTGCGCAAACGCGAACCGCGGGCGCGACGGAAGTAGACGCGAAATCGGTGCACAGCGCCGCGCAAATCTTCGCCGACATGGCCCACACGCAAGACATCACGCGCCTTAAGGAACTCGAGGCGATTTTGTCGCAATGGGTGCTCGGCCAGGAAGAAGCGGTGAGCGCCGTCGCCCAGCGCGTCCGTTTGACCAAGCAGCAACTCGACCTCAAGCCGAATCGCCCCGACGGCGTGTTCATGTTCCTCGGGCCCTCGGGGGTCGGAAAAACCGAGCTGGCCAAAGCGCTATGCCAGGCCTTGCACGGCGATTTTCAACACTTGGTGCGCCTGGATATGTCCGAGTACATGTCGCAGCACGAATACGCCAAGATTATCGGCGCCCCGCCGGGATACATTGGCTACGGCACCGAAGGGCATTTGACCGGCCCGGTGTCGAGATTGGGACACGCGGTCGTGCTGCTGGACGAAATCGAAAAAGCGCATCCGGATATTCTGAAACTCCTGTTGCAGTTGTTCGACGAAGGTGTGCTGACCGACGGGAAGGGCGAACGAGTCGACTTCAGCAATTGCGTGGTCATCATGACCTCGAACGTCGGCCGCGAACTCTGGGGCGAGGGCAAGCGTTCGGTCGGCTTCACCCGTTCGGTCAAACCCAGCGAACCCGATGCCCACGGCGTGCTGGAGTATTTACTCAAAATACTGCCCAGCGAATTCGTCAACCGCATCGACGTCCTGGTGCCCTTCAAGGCGCTGCCGATGAACGCCCTGTATGCGATCGTCCGCAAAATGCTCAATGAAGAAGTCGTACGTTGGGAACAGCGCGGCAAACTCCTGAGCTTTGAAGACGACGTAGTCACCGCGCTTGCCGAAAGCGGCTACGATCCGCGGCTGGGCGCGCGGCACGTGGCGCGCAACATCGAGCGCGCCGTCAACCAGCCGATTTCCGCGCGGGCATGCACCGAGGATTGGCCCGACATTCAATGCATGACGATCCGCGTTGTCGACGGCGAAGCCATCGTCGAATTCAATCACGAGTAGCGATCAGCAATTCCGCTTTTCACGGGACGCCCGCCGGGGCGTCCTTTTCTAATTAATCCGCACGCGCCGCCGAACGGTCGAATGCCCCACAAAAAAAGGCCGCTTGCGAGACGCCTAATCGTTAATTGGAAGACTTCGGCAATCCACACGAACTAGGCAGGTGGCGACGACAAATCAATAAAAAAAGATTAACCGTTCAACCCGAAACGCTTCTGGATTTGGCGGATCTCCCCGGCCTCCGGCAGGCGCAGGCGCACGGCGTCGGCATACGCCGCTTCCAGCAACGCGGCGGCTTCGGCCGCGTCTCCCTGAAGGTTGCGCCGCAACAAACCCATCGCTATGTATGCTTTGCATACCAACGCTTCGCGCACGTCGCCGAGTATTTCGTAGACGGGCAACTGTTCTTCTTGGCGGATGCGCAAGGCCTCGTCGAGTTCGCCGCGG